>CAMDDY010000057.1 GCA_945893125.1 Bordetella parapertussis | reverse complement strand
GCGCGTGAATACAAAGTGAACGGCACGCCGGACGATCGCAAGCGAGCGCGCCTTGAACGCACGCTCAAACAAATTCGCCACTGGGCCGGCGCCCTCACCCACGCGCAGGAAGAACGCATTGCACAACTGAATGACGCCATTCCTTCCACCGACGCGCTACGCCATCAGGATCGCCAACGCCGGCAAAAAGAATTTCTGGCGCTGTTAAAACTGCGCCAGAACAAAGCGGAATTCGCGCCGCAACTGCAAACGTGGCTCATCGACTGGGAAAAAGGCCGCGCGCCGGACTTTGACAAAGCACAAAACGATGCCTATGAAAAACGCGTGGCGCTGTATCTCGAAGTCGAACGCATTCTGACGCCACAACAGCGCGAACACGTGCTGCACAAATTGCAAGGCTATATCGACGATATACAGGCGCTGACCGCCAAGCGCACGCCATCTAATTAAATATCCTTTAAAAACCAATACTTATAGTTATGCGCCATTATCCACGCCCGATCACCTCCAAGCTCCCCAACGTCGGCACCACCATCTTCACCATCATGTCGAAGCTGGCCGCCGACCACAACGCCATCAACCTGTCGCAAGGATTTCCGGACTTTGATTGCACGCCGGAACTGCGCGCGCTGTTTTGCAAATACATTAACTCGGGGCTGAATCAATATCCGCCGAGCGCGGGCATCATGGGGCTGCGCGAGGCCATCGCCGAAAAAATGCAGTCGTTGTACGGCGCAAGCTACGATCCGGAACATGAAGTCACCGTCACGCCCGGCGCGACCTACGCGATTTTCACCGCCGTCAGCGCCTTTGTGCGTCCCGGTGACGAGGTGATTTTGTTCGAGCCAGCGTACGACAGCTACGCCCCCGGCGTTGAAGTCAACGGCGGCAAACCGGTTGATGTGCAGATGCAATATCCCGACTACAGCATCGACTGGGAAGCGGTTAAAAACGCCATCACGCCGAAGACGCGCATGATGATTCTCAATACGCCGAACAATCCGACGGCGAGCGTGTTCTCCGCCGAAGACCTGCGCGTACTCGAAGGCCTGTTGCGCGATACCGATATCATCGTCGCCAGCGACGAAGTGTACGAACACCTGGTATTCGACGGCCACCAGCATCAGAGCGTGGCGCGTTTTCCGGGACTGGCCGAGCGCAGCTTCGTGGTCAATTCCTTCGGCAAAACCTACGCCGTCACCGGCTGGAAAATGGGTTACGCCATGGCGCCGAAAAACCTTATGCTCGAATTTCGCAAGGTGCATCAATTTAATGCATTCGTTTCCAACAGCCCGGTGCAGTACGCATTTGCCGATTACATGAAGAACAAGGATGCGTATCTGTCTCTATCGGCGTTTTACCAGCAGAAGCGCGATTTCTTCCTCGACGCACTAAAAGGCTCGCGCTTTAAGCCACTGCCCTCGCGCGGCACGTTTTTCCAGAACCTGGATTACAGCGCCGTCAGCGACGAAGCCGACACCGATCTCGCCATCCGAATGACCCGGGAGCACGGCGTCGCGTCGATACCCGTATCCGTGTTCTACCGAAAACCGCCCGCGCACAAGGTGCTGCGCTTTTGTTTTGCCAAATCGGAAGAAACGCTCGCCAAAGGGGCGGCGATTCTGCGTAAAATCTAGCGTTCCGCTGAAGACACCGAAATCGCTGCCGTTCCCGCGCAGACGGGAACGGTCGCGGGTTGTTGTGTAATCACACCATTTTCAAATCGCAAAGGAATGTTCATGAAGCCATTCACCTTGTTCAACCGATTCAATGCCGTACTCGCCATCGCCGCCGTCACATTGCTCGGCGGCTGCGCCTCCCCCACCGGCAAACTCAACCTTGCGGAACAAGGCTATTTCTTCGCTGGCGGCAAATACGTCACCAACAAAGCCGGCGCACAGATACGCGTCAATCAGATGTACGTGCAATACCAGATTCCGGCAGACCGTAAGCACCCCTATCCCGTGGTGATGTGGCATGGCGGCGGCCAGACCGGCACCAATTTCATGGGCACGCCGGATGGTCGCGAAGGCTGGGGCGATTATTTTCTGAAGCAGGGTTACGCGGTGTATATCGTCGATCAGCCGGGCCGCGCGCGCTCGGGCTACTTTGCCGAAGTCTACGGGCGCACACGCACGCCCGCGACAAAATACATGTCGGATCGTTTCACTGCTCCCAAGGGCGCCAATCTGTATCCGCAATCGCAACTGCACACGCAGTGGCCCGGCACCGGCGTTTCCGGTGATCCCACTTTCGATCAATTCTTTTCGTCGCAGGTCGAGGACATCGCCGATGTCAGCGTGATTGAACAACTGAATCGCGAAGCCGGCGCGGCACTGCTCGACAAAATCGGCCCGGCGATTCTATTGACGCATTCGCAATCCGGCCCTTTCGGCTGGGTGCTCGCCAATGACCGTCCCAAGCTGGTAAAAGGCATACTCGCGATTGAACCCAACGGCCCGCCGCAGTATGAGACGGCCTACGCACCCGCGCCGGAGTTGTACAAAGATGGCGCGCTGGGGCGTGCGTGGGGCGTAACGCGCGGACAAATCAACTATCAGCCGGCCGCCGCCACGCCAAAAGACCTGGGGCTGGTGCGTCAACCCGCCGCCGACGCGCCCAACCTGGTACGCTGCTGGTTGCAGCCGGAACCCGCGCGTCAACTGCCCGATCTCAAAGGCACGCCGATTCTGATCGTGGTCAGTGAAGCGTCTTACCATGCGCCTTACGATCACTGCACTTCCAAGTATCTGAGCCAAGCGGGCGTCGCGAACCACTTTGTGCGGTTGCCGTCCGTCGGCATCCGCGGCAACGGGCACATGATGATGCTGGAGAAAAATAATCTCGATATCGCCGCGTTTCTGACGACGTGGGCGCGGGAAAACATCCGCTAAACCTCGGACACATCCAATCTACAACATCACGAAAGCAAAATCATGACCGCCATGAGCAACAACGGCCCCTGGATCGAACACATGCCCGGCAACATGGTGTGGTCGAACGCCATCCTCGTCACCAAGGGCATGGCGCCGTACGGCGCGGTGGCGCTGGGCGAAATCGATCAGGTGTGCGAGAAACTGCGCGCGCGCCAGACCGAGGCGCACGCGTGGTGGGAGGAATGGAGCGCGATGGCTGTGCGTCTGCACCAGCGCGCCGATGCGCTGGAAGCCGCCGGGCATCGCATGAGCGCGGGCAATTTTTATTTGCGCGCGGGCATGTATTACTTCACCGCCGAGCGTTTTATCCAGCCCGGCCCGGACAAACACGAGATGGGCCGCATCGCCATCGACTGCCAGACCAAAGGTATCCTGCGGCGCTATCCGAACGTGGAACGCGTGGAAGTGCCGTTCACGGCGGATGAAAAAGTAAAATCCCTGCCCGCTTTTTTCATGAAAGCACAGAACACGACCGCCGCGCGCGCACCCACCATCGTGGTGTTCAACGGCATGGACAACTGCAAGGAAATGAGCGTGCTGTTCGCGGGCCTGGAATTCGCCGCGCGCGGCTGGAACACGCTGGCGATCGATGGCCCCGGCCAGGGTGAATCATTGCGGCTGCGCGAACTCTACGCGCGCCACGATTACGAGGTCGCCGGCACGCCCGCCTATGATTACGTCGCCGCACGCGCCGATGTCGATGCCGCGCGCGTGTTCGTGATGGGCTACAGTTTCGGCGGCTACTACGCCTCGCGCGTGGCCGCGTTCGAGAAACGTTATCGTGGCGGCATCGCGATGAGTGCGCTGCACTGGGACCTGCACGGCTGGCAACGCGACATCAAGCGCCGCCAGGATGCTGATCCGAAGGGCACGCCGCAATCGGCGTTTCATTTTCGCTGGATCATGGGGTGCATGGACGACGCGGATGGCGCCAACACCGCACTGGAAAAAGCCAAAAAGTTTTCGCTCGAAGGCGTGGCGGACAAGATCACCAATCCGTTCCTCATCGTGCATGCGGCTAACGACACCGTGGTGCCGGTGGCCAACGCGCACAAACTCTATGAAGCCGTCGCCTCGAACGACAAGCATCTGAAAATTCTTGACGCCCAAGACGGCGGGCACTACCACGCGCAGGCCGACAACCGGCAAGTCGGTATCGATTACATCGCCGACTGGATTGAAGAGCGGTTGTAAGCGCATGCCAAGTCGTTTCACGCCATTCAGCGGGCGCGTCCGTAGCCCGGAAGGAGCGCAGCGTATTCCGGTACAGCCACGTTCGCTCCCCGGATTACGCTGCGCTTCATCCGGGCTACTTTTCGTTGCCGCGTTACTCATTGAAGCCGCAGCCCACGCCAACTACCCGCAGCGCCCGGTGCGCGTCATCATCCCCTATTCCCCCGGCGGCTCGTCCGATGCGGTGGGCCGCATCGTCGGGCAAAAGCTCGGTGAAAATTTGAAACAGCAATTCGTCATCGACAATCGCCCCGGTGCGGCCGGTTCATTGGGGCGCGAGATCGTCGCCAAGGCCGCGCCCGATGGATACACGCTGCTGATCGGCGATGCGCCGCACACCATCAATGTGCATGTGTTAAAGCATGTGCCTTACGATCCGATCAAGGACTTCACCGCCATCACCCTGCTGGCAAGTGCGCCCCAAGCGCTGGTGCTGCATCCGGCCTTGCCGTATCAAAACGTCAAAGAGTTTGTCGCTGCCGCCAGCGCGCAGCCGGGCAAATTTAATTATGGTTCGGGCGGCAGCGGCGCGATTACGCATCTCGCCGGAGAATTGTTCAAGCTCTCGACGCGGATAAATCTCACGCACGTGCCCTACAAGAGCATCGGCATCGCCACCGGCGATGTCCTCGGCGGGCAAATGCACGCGGCGTTTCCCACGCTGCCCGGTGTGGTCACACATGCACGCGCCGGACGTCTGCGCGCGCTCGGCATCAGCAGCGCCAAACGTTCGCCCGCGTTGCCCGACGTGCCGACGTTCGAGGAAAACGCCATCGGCGGCATGATCGTCAGCAACTGGTTTGGCGTATTCGCACCCGCGCGACTGCCCGCCGATTTGCTTGCCGTCCTGCACAAAGCCGTGCTCGATGCGATGCATGCCGCCGATGTGCGAAGCCGGCTTAACAATCTGTCGCTCGACATCACCACCATGAGGCCGCCCGAATTTGATACGTTCCTCAAGCAAGAACTTGAAAAATGGGGCAAGGTCGTAAAAGCCGCCGGCATCAGAGCTGATTAGGAGTATTAAATATGCTTAATAAACAATTAGTTACCTATACTCTTGTTTTGTCGTCCCTTGCGTTATCCGGATGGTGTGCGGCACAAACCGACAACTACCCGGTGAAATCCGTGCGCATCGTCGCACCGTTTCCGCCCGGCGGCAGCGTTGATACCGTGGGGCGCCTGATCGCCGCACGCCTCAGCGAAAGCTACGGCCAAACCTTCGTCATCGATAACCGCAGCGGCGCTTCCGGCAACATCGGCATGGAGCTTGCCGCCAATGCACCGGGCGACGGTTACACGCTGGTGATCAACACCATACCGCTGGTCACCAACCAGTTTCTTTACAACAAAGTGCCGTACGACCCGATCCGCGATTTTGTGCCGATATCCTTGCTCACCAGCACCGCCACCGCGTGCATCGTGCATCCCTCGCTGCCGGCAAAATCGATACGCGATCTGGTTGGTCTTGCGAAATCGCGCGGCAACCTGCTCAACTACGCTTCCGCCGGCGCGGGCACCAATCCGCATATCGCGGGCGAACTGTTTAATTACCTCGCCAAAACCAACGTCTCGGCGATCCATTTCAAGGGCGGCGGCCCGGCCATGATCGCCACCTTGTCGGGAGAAATCAGCATTGGATTTCCAGCGCTGCCGGATTCACTGGCGCAAGTACGATCCGGCAAATTGCGCGCGCTCGGCGTCACCAGTCTCAAGCGTGTGCCGCAGTTACCCGATGTACCGGCGCTTGCCGAAACCCTGCCCGGTTACGAATTCACCACCTGGCAAGGTTTGCTTGCGCCGAAAAACACACCACGCGTGGTCGTGAATGCGTTGTCCGAACGCATCAAAAAACAACTCAGCGCGCCGGAGCAGATCAAGCGCTTCAATGATTCCGGCCTAGATATTATTGCCAGCACACCCGATGAATTTGCCGTCCATCTCAAGAAAGAAATCGAGCGGTGGGGCAAAGTAATCAAGGAACGCGGCATGAAAGCCGAGTAGTGCTGTAAGGCGTGAGGGGTGAGGCGTTAGGTGTAACCCCTCGACGCCACCTTTTGCGCCTAATGCCCCTGCCCTACACCTCACCCCTCACTCCTCACTCCCGACACAAAAAATGACCACCGCACTCGTCTCCAAAGAATTCATCGCCCAATTCGGCGCCGCCTTCAAATCCGTCGGCGAAGCCGCCGGAAAGCCGGTTACCTTTATGACGCTGCCCACCGAAAAAGGCGCGCGGCTATCCCCCGAGGAATGCGCCCGCGTGAACTGTATTTTTCTTGACCGCGACATGCGTTTCGACGAACAGCTTTACGGCGCTTACACCGACGCGCTGCTCAATCTGCCGAATCTGAAATGGGTGCATTACACCAGTTCGGGCATCGGCCAGCAGTTGCATGTGCCGGCGTTAAACGCCAAGGGCGTGATCACCACCAGCTCCACCGGCTCCAATGCCGAACCCGTGGCGCAGACCGGCATCACCGGCTTGCTGATGCTCGCGCGCGGATTCGGTAGCCACATCCGCAGACAAGCGAAGCACGAGTGGAATCCCATTCGCGGCGCGGCGCTGCCCAATGACCTGCGCGGCCAAACCCTGCTCTTGATCGGCGTGGGCGCCATCGGCAAGAAGGTCGCGGTCTACGCACAAGCCTTCGGCTTGAAAGTTATCGGCGTGCGCCGCACCCCGAAGCAGGCCGACGACACGGCGGACGAATTGCACCCGCCCGCCAAGCTGCCGGAACTCTACCCGCGCGCCGACTGGATCATGCTGTGCTGCCCGCTGACCAAAGAAACCGAAAACCTCCTCAACGCCGATGCCTTCAAGCGCATGAAAAAAGGCGCGAAGCTCATCAACATCGCGCGCGGCGAAGTGGTCGACCAAGCCGCCCTGATCGCCGCGCTAAAAAGCGGGCAACTCGGCGGTGCGGCGCTGGACGCGCACGTGCCGGAACCGCTGCCCGCCGATTCGCCGCTGTGGGATCTGCCCAACGTTGTGATCTCGCCGCACAACGCCTCGGCTTCCACCGGCAACGAACCGCGCTGCGCCGAGATGTTTATTGCCAACTTCGGGCATTGGGCGCGCGGGGAAGCGATGTTTAATGTGCAGAAATTTTAGTGCGACGCGTGCGCGGTGCGCACCCTACAGCGGCGGTAACAGGCCGAGACTTTCCATGCGCAGATATAGCTCACGGCACACCCACGCATCGGTCGCGGCGTAGGTAACTTGCGCCTCGGTCAAACGCGGCGCCGCCCAGTTCGAGGTGCGCGCGCCCTTGGGGATGCGAAACCCCAGAAAGATCGCGGCCAGATTACGCACGCCGGTTTGTTCCAGCCCGCGGCTGCGCGCCACTTTGCCGAGATCGACCATGTTTTTCTCGTGAAACGGAAACACCGCTTTCAGCGTGCGCAGGTCATCCGCCAACGCCACGCCGGCCTTTGCAATGCGCGCTTCGGACAGCAGTTCGGTCAGCGCAGGGAACGCCTCGGTGTGGCGCAGCGGAAACAAATACACCGCGCGCGCGGTCGCCACTTGCACGAGGCACGGCAAATGAAACTCGCCCTTGCGAAACGAGGGCCGCGTTTCGGTATCAAAGCCGGTCACACGCTCCTGGCGGATATCGGCCAGCGCCTGCGCGACTTCGTGCTGCGACGTCACCAGATGCACCGGGCCGTGATAGCGGTTGACCGGCAGATTAGCGAGGTCCTCGCGCGTAATCGAGCGCGCGATGCCGGCGGGTAATTCATGTTCAGGTGTGTGATTCATATCGCCGCGCAGGGTAACGCAATTGTGACGTTTCAGGTAAACGGTGATAATCGCCGCCATTGCAAACCGTAACCGAAGGAACCCCATGAACGCGCCCAACCCCGGCATGCTGCTCGCCATGCTCGACCTGCAGGACAGCATGAACAAAAAAATCGACGCCGACTGGCTAGCCAAACGCCACGCTTACCTGCGCGCGGTGCTGGTCGAAGCCACCGAGGCGCTGGAGCACTATGGCTGGAAGTGGTGGAAAAAGCAGTCGCCCGATATGCCGCAGTTGCGCATCGAGCTGATCGATATCTGGCACTTTGTGCTGTCGGAGTATCTGTTACGCGCCGATGGCGACAAAACCGCCGCCGCGAACACCATCATCGCCGAATGGACGGCCAACGCCACGCTGTCGTTTGATGCAGCGACCTACGACCCACACACGCTCGATATGCGCCAGCAACTCGAACTGCTGGCCGCGCTGGCCGCCGTGCGGCGCATGCATCTGCCGCTGCTGGCTCTGCTGTTCAGCGCCTGCGAACTCACGCCTGCGGCGCTGTTTCGTGAATACGTGTCGAAGAATGTGCTAAATCACTTCCGCCAAGATCGCGGCTACAAATCCGGCGAATACAAAAAGACGTGGGACGGCGCGGAAGACAATGTGCATATGGCCGAATTACTCGACGCTGTGGCCGCCGCCGATGCGCAATTACCCGCCGCGCTGTATCAGGCGCTGGCGCAACGCTACGACACGTTGCACGCAGCCGGGAAACTCGCGTAACCGCCCTACTCGCTCGGCTTGATATTCGCAGCCTTGATGACTCGCGCCCACTTCGCCTGATCCTGCGCGAGGAACGCCGCGAAGGCTTCGGGCGTGCTGCCGATGGGTACCGCGCCTTCACGCAGCAGCCGATCACGAATTTCCTGCGTGGCGATCATGCGGCTCACTTCCGTGCTGATTTTTAGCGTGATCTCGCGCGGCATGCCCGCCGGGCCGACCAGCCCGTACCAGCCCACGACTTCATAGCCCGGCACGGTCTCGGTGATCGGCGGCACGCCGGGCAACATCGGCACCGGCTTTACAGTGGTAACACCAATGGCGCGCAGCTTGCCATCCTTGATCTGCGTCACCGAAGAGGAAATCGACGGAAACGAGAGGTCAATTTGACCGCTCAGCAGATCAATCATGGCAGCACCCGTGCCTTTGTACGGCACGTGTACAAACTTGATGTTGGCCATCTGCTGCAGCAACTCACCCGACAGATGGCCCGGAGAACCCATGCCCGCCGTCGCCTGCGTAAACGCACCCGGCTTCGACCTCGCGATGGCGAGCAGTTCCTTGACGTTCCTCACCGGCACCGATGGATGGATCACCAGCACGTTGGGAATATCGGCGACCAATGATACCGCCGTGAAATCTTTCAGCGGATCGCGCGCCTGCCGCGTATAAAGCATCGGATTGGTCAGCAACCCTGGTGAGGTCATGTACAGCGTGTAACCATCCGGCGGTGATTTGGCCGTCACGTCGCCGGCGATCAAGCCGTTTGCGCCGGTGCGATTTTCCACCAACACTTGCTGTCCCCAGGTTGCGCTGAGTTTTTGCGCGACGATCCGCGCGGAAGTATCGGAAAATCCGCCGGGCGCGAAACCCGCGAGGATGCGCAGCGGCTTCACCGGGTAAGCCTGTGCCGAGCTTGTCGATGCGCCCGTCTGCGCATGTGTTATTGCGGACACGCCCATCAGGCAACTTGCCGCCAAGATGCCATTTCGCAGTTTCAATTTCATGTTCGATGTCCGGTAACCATCACTCGGTGTTGGAGAACACCGCGCACGCAGCGTGTATTCTCGATACTTTGAACGCGCCTGTCCACACACCCGCATCGTTCCGGCTCTGTTCTGGACTTGGCGCACGCGACCTGATTTAATACCGTGAAACCATTTAACGAAGAGGCGCTACACCATGATGATTATCGATTCACAGATTCACGCCTACGAGGCCAACACGCCGAAACGGCCCTGGAACAAAGTCCCGAATTGGCCCGATCACGTCACGGGCGACGAAATGGTGGCGGCCATGGACAAGGTCGGCGTAGACGGCGCGATCTTCATCTCGCCCTTTGCCATGTACCAGTATGACGCCAGCTACGCGGTTGAAGTGCAACGCGCGCATCCCGGTCGCTTTGCCCTGGTCAAGCCGGTCAACCCTAACGATCCCGCAGTGGCCGATGTGATCGCCGAGTGGAAGAAAGCGCCGGGCGCGGTCGGCATCCGCATCATGATGCCCAAGGAGTCGGGGCTATCCCCGGCCGATCCCGGCCTCGACCGCCTGCTGCAAGCCGCCGCACGGCATGATCTTCCGGTCAACATTCTGTTCTGGGGCAACCTCGACGCGGGCACGGCGTTGATCGACCGCCATCCCAACGCGCGATTCATCATTGACCATCTGGGCATCATGCAGCCGCACAATCCGCCCGCCGCACCGCAGCCCTGGGCCGATCTGCCCAAGGTGCTCGATCTCGCCAAGCGCCCGAACGCGGTGATCAAGGTCAGCGGCGCCTGCACACTGTCGCACAAACCCTATCCGTTTGCGGATATCTGGGATCCGCTTGCCCGCGTGTTCGACGCCTGGGGTTTCGACCGCTGCCTGTGGGGCACTGACTGGACCCGTGCCTTTGCGGTGGTCAACTTTGAACAGGCCGTCGAGCCGTTCCGCCTGACCGACCGCCTGAGCGAGAGTGAACGTGCGATGTTGATGGGCGGCGCCTGCGTCAAGGCCTATGGCTGGTCGCCGACGGTGCGCAAAAGTTAAACATGAAAAAAAGCCACGAAGCGCAATGTGCCCGTCGTGGCCGGTGATGCAATACATGCAGCGCCGGTTATCAGCCGACCTGCCCTTCCATCAACAGCTTCACCACTTCCGGCGTGATCGCCGCCGCGCGCTCATCCAACTGCGCGGGTGTCAGGTTGGCAATGGGATGCGGCATTTCCAGAAAACGGAAACCTTCCAATCCCCAGGTGCGCGCCATCGCCGCGCCGGTGGCGCGGAACACGTGCGTAATGATCGAAGCCGACGGGATGCCCTGCTGTTCAAATACGATGCTGTCGAGCACACTGCCCGAGCTGCATGACCCTCAATCTCCGACGCCCGCGACAATCACGTCGCAGTTGGCCTTGTATTCTTCGATGATCTCGGCGTGCGGCGCGGCGCCCGAGCTTTTCTTCTTGCGAATGATATGCGTTTTTGAGCCATGCTCTTTTTCGAGTATGCCCGCGATGCGCAGCAATAATTGATCGGAATTGTGCTTGGTGTTATCGATCAGGCCGATGCGCAGGCCCTCCATCGACTGCGGCCGCCGTGCGTAGGCGATGCGCCGCCCCGACACTTCGGTTGTTGGATCCAGTATCTGCACTGTCATGATGTAGTGCTCCTTTTCGTCTAAAAATTCAAAAACTTTTTTGCCACGGATTAACACAGATGAACACAGATTAAAACCTTGCCTGCTGTACTGTTACGCCCCACACCTCACGCCTCACGTCTCTACGGCAAACGAATTTCCCTGGTTACGCTTTGCGAGCCGGCCTTGCCGCCCCAGCCCGGTATGTAAGACGACTGCACACCCGCGATGCCGCCCGCCGCGATCACGATAAAATCCTGCGGCGTTTCCACCACGGATATTTTTGTGCTTTCGTCTTCCGGCGTGATGGGGCCGGGCGCAATGTTCGCGCGCTTGATTTCCGCCATCGAACACTTGGCGTTTTCAAAACAAAAGTTCTGCACGTCTTCGCGCGACCAGCCGGCTTTTTTCATCACCAGTTGATGCTCTCCGGGGAACACCAGCGCGTACTGCGGACGGCGATTGGTGCCCGCCGACATGCGCATGTTGGCACACATCGTCGTCAGCACGCCTTCGGGCGTTGAACTCAAGCCGTTGGAAATCTGATGCGGCGCAAACGCAGCGAACACCGTTACCGCATTCTGATCGCGACGGAAGCCGCGCGAAGTATGAAACGGTTGCCACGGGCTGGTGTCGGTTTCGTTTTCCGCGATACAAAAGCTGTACTTGCCGCCGTGACCCATGCTGCTGCGGTCGAGTTCGCCGGGCAAGGTGCCGATCACGTTGCGCATGATGAGGCGTATCGCGCGGCCCACTGTTGCGTTCGCGCGCCAGCCGGGACCAAACAGATTGTCGCCGGAATTAAAGTCGAGTTCTTTTGCAATCGGGCCATTCACCACCATGAACACCGCCGATCCGCCGGTGCTGGTCGCGGGGCCGTGATAGCCGTATTTCGGATCGGCAATCGCTTCCACCGCCGCCACGATTACCGGCATGTACTCTGCTTTGCAACCGGCCATCACCGCATTGATCGCCACCTTTTCAGCGGTCACCGAAATCTGCCGGTTCTCAATAAACGCGAGCTGATACTGCGGATCGATTTTCGCGGCATCGAGCATCGCGGTCACGCGGTCCGCCGTCGGCGGCACCACCGGCAGCCCATCCGTCCAGCCGTTGGTATAACAAAGATCAATGGCGCCGCCGAGATCCTGCACCGTGTGACGCCGTGATTTGAGTTCCATGCTGTTCTTTCGTAGTAGGTTGATATGTGAAAAATACAGTTTACATCAATAATTTGACATGCCCTAACCGCTACAGGACGGCAACCCGCGCCGCCCTCCCCTCCCTGCTCAGCCCAGCATCTGCCCGCCATCCACCGCGATGGTCTGCCCGGTCACCCAACTGGCCGCGCTGCTGGCGAGAAACAACGCGACATTGGCGATTTCTTCCGGCGTGCCCAAGCGCCCAAAGCGGATGCTGTTGAGGATGGCGTTATAGAGATTGGGGTTCTCGGTTTTTCTGCGATCCCAGGTGCCGCCGGGAAACTCAATGGAACCGGGCGCGATGCAGTTCACGCGTATACGTTTGTCGGCGAACAGCGCGGCTTGCGATAACGTAAGTTGAATCAGCGCCGCCTTGACCGCGCCGTACGGCGGCGTGCGCGCACTCGGTTGCAGGCCGGAGATCGAGGAAATATGGATGATCGAACCGCGCGATTTTTCCAGAAAAGGCAATGCGGCGTGCGTGGCACGCACCGGAGCCAGCAGATCAATGTTGATACTGGCGGCCCAGCCGGCTTCATCGTCGCTTAGGCCGAAGCCGGAAGCATTATTCACCAGCACATCAATGCCGCCTAACGCCTGTGCCGCCGTAGCCACGTAAAGCTTTAACGCCGCGCCGTCGGCAAGATCACACGACGCGGCATGCACCGTGTGGCAGCATTGCTTGAGTTCCGCTTCGGTTGCACGCAGCGCCGCCTCACCCCGTGCGCAGATCGACACATTTGCGCCGGCTCGTGCAAAGGCAAGTGCGATGGAACGGCCGATGCCGCGCGAACCGCCCGCGATGATGGCGTTGCGGCTTTTCAGTTCAAGTTGCATGCAGACCTCTCATAAATAAAAGTGACACGGCAATTTAACTGTTTAAAAACCGCTCCACGATCTCCAGAAAGTCCTCCGGCTTCTCATCGCTGGGGTAATGCCCAAGGCCCGGCATCATGACAATTTGCGATTGCGGCAGCGCGGCCTGTAGTTCCTGCTGCGTTTCGGGCGGCACAATGGCGCTCACGCCACCCAGCACGTAGATTATCGGCGCTTTTATTTTGCGCACCGTGCTCCACAGTTCCGTCGGCACAAAGCCCTTGAGTATCGCCGGATCGCGCTTCCATACGACGCGGCCATCCTCGCGTTTTTTGGAGCCGTGCTGCGCAAGGTTGCGCAGAATCGCATCGGGTGCGCGTGGATTTTCGACCTTGATCTGCACCAGCATTTCATCAAGGCTCGCCCAGCCGTTGGCCTCCTTGGCCATGCGGTCGCCGCGCCGGTTGGATATCGCCGCCGGGCGCTCAGGCCCAACGTCCTCGACGATCACCGATGACACCCAATCCGGATGCCGCCCCGCGATCATCTGCACCACGCGTCCGCCGGTCGACGCACCCCACAGCACGAGCTGGCGCAATTGCAGATGGTCGATCAGCGCCTCGATATCGCTGGTGTAATCCTCCACCATGTATGCACCGTCAGGATGCCAGCCGGAATCACCGTGGCCGCGCATGTCCACCGCGATCAAGTGATAGTCCTTCACAAAATGCGAGGCGACATGATCAAAGGTATGCGCCACGCGCGCGATGCCGTGTAGCAAAATCAACGGCTGCGCGCCCGCGTTGCCCCAATCCAGATAGTGAATCCGCAATCCATTCGCGGTCATAAATTTGTCCACCGGTTGCACGGTTGCCGTCATGCCATTCTCCTGAATTTACCGGCAGGCAAGATAACATCAAATGCGCTACATTTCCTCCCTCGCGTAATCAACAGTACGACAAGGCAATCATCATGAGCGAACCGGGCTTAAGAAAAAGCAGCGAACTCGACGGCAAAGTCGCCATCGTTACCGGCGCCGCGCGCAATATAGGGCGCGCCATTGCACGATCACTCGCGGCCGGCGGCGCGTCTGTCATGGTCAACGCGAACACCTCGCGCGAGGATGCTGAAAAAACCGCAGCCCTGATCAAGGCCGAAGGCGGCAAAGCGGCTTTCTTCATGGCCGATGTCACGGACGTGCCCGCCGTGCAGAAGATGGTTGATGAAACCGTCAAACAATTCGGCCGTCTCGATTATCTGGTCAATAACGGCTCGTGGCGCCCGGACATCAAATTCGAGGAAACCACCCTCGAACAATGGCGGCGCGTGCTTTCCGTCACGCTCGACGGCGCATTCATCTGCACGCAGGCCTGCCTGCCGCACTTGCTGCGCTCCGGCGCCGCTTCGATCATCAATATCGGCGGACTCACCGGGCATCAGGGCGCATTTAACCGCGTGCATGTCATCGCCGCGAAGTCCGGCCTTGCCGGCATGACCAAAGGCATGGCCTACGATTTTGCCGACAGGCACATCACCGTAAATTGCGTGGTGCCGGGCCCCATCGACACCGCACGCGGCGCACCGGGTCTGGCCGCCGAACGCCCCAGACATCGCAAGGCAATGCCGCTGGTGGGCCGGCGCGGCGAACCGGGCGAAATCGGCGCCATGGTGCGCATGTTATGCGGCCCCGACGCGCGCTTTATCACTGGGCAATCGATACACGTTAACGGCGGCGCATGGATGCCCTAGTGCGACACGGCGATCCCGTAAAATCACAGAAATCAACAAACCTATAACCGACACACAGGAAAGAGAACCGCATGAGCAATCAGAACGCAACGCCGAGTAGCCTCAAAGACATACTGTGCCTGGACGATTTCGAAGCGCCCGCGCGCCGCTTTTTGCCGCGCCCGATCTTCGGCTATATCTCAGGGGGCGTTGAAACCAATGCTTCACTCGACGGCAATCGATCCGCCTTCAATGAATACGAATTCATGCCGCGCGTGCTGGTCAACACCAAGGCGCGGCACATGAAGACCACGCTGTTTGGACGCACCTATGATCTGCCATTTGGATTTCCGCCGATGGGCGCCACCGCGCTCGCCGCCTACCGCGGCGACGATACACTCGCCAAAGTCGCGGCGGAACTCAACACCGTGATGATCCAGAGCGGCGCATCGCTCACGCCGATGGA
>CAMDDY010000056.1 GCA_945893125.1 Bordetella parapertussis | reverse complement strand
GGCCGACGACGACGGCTTCTTTCATCAAGTCATGCAGAAACGCGCGGGTCTGCGGGTTTTCGCGCGCCGGCCCGATGGTAGTGCGCATGCTGGCGGTGGCGCCCGAGAGGCCGACGAGAAAGGTGTATTTCTCCCACAGCGTGCGGCGGATGTCGTTCGATAGCTCCGCTTGAATGCCCGCTTTCAGCAAGGCCGCGAGCAGCGCTTCTGAACGTTCTGATTTGCGCCCATCGTACTCGCCAAACACCAGCCGTTGCAGCGTGCCCACCTGGTTGATCACACCCGGCCGCGCGATATGCGTGCCGACATACGCGACACCGCCCATTAATGCTTTTTCGCCGAAGATGCCGCCGAGGATGTCGTCTTTCACCACACCGTTTTGCAGCGATAGCACTGCGGTGTGCGGCCCGACGATGGGCAACAACTGGCGCGCCACGCCTTCGGTGTCCCACAGTTTGACAGCGAAAATAATTAAATCAGGTGTGCCCGCGGACAGCGGATCGTCCGTGACTTTGACCGGCTTGATGAGCGTGTTGCCGTGCGCTTCGCTTTCGATCAGCAGGCCGTGTTCGCGCATGGCCGCGAGATGCGCACCGCGCGCGACGAAGGTGACGTCGCAACCGGTGCTGGCTAGGCGCCCGCCATACAATCCGCCAACGCCGCCGGAACCCATGACCAGAATTTTCATTTTTCCTTTAAAAACAAATAGTTGCGAGACTATGACTTTTTCTGGCGCAGTTCCGCCAGCATATTGCAAAACATCGCACCCTGCTCCAGCGCGTCATCCAGCGCTATGTGCGTGTGCGGCAGCGGATCGTTCCAGCGTGCGGGCATATGTTCCTTGGTGGTGCGGCTCCAGGTGGTGTTTTGCAACGCCATGCCCAGCGTGCGCAGATCGATGCCCGAATGCCCGAACGGCGCGGCCTTGGCAAAGCGGATGCAATACCACTGCACAAACATGAAATCAAACGCGACGGGATAGGCTACGAACACCGGCGTTCCGGGCAGCGCGCGCAACCAAGCCACGCAATCGGTCATCGCCTTCTCGGGTGACACGCAGTTTTTGCGATGCGCTTCCCACGCGGGCTTTTGCGTTTCCCACCACGCCATGGTTTTGGGATGCCCCGCGGCGCCTGGCAGGGTTTCGAGATTGACGGAGAAAGTGCCGACCAGTGTTTTGTCGGCGAGATACGCCGCGCAGCCGATGGAGAGCATCGAATGCGGGCCGGGAATCGGTCCGTCGGTTTCGACATCGACGCTGACGTAGATTTCGGGTGGGTTCAGTTGGGCCATGGTGGTGTCCGGAAGAGCACTGCAAATTCAAAGACTATTGACACAAATTTACGCGGATTTACGCAGATAAGTTCAAAAGCACTTTTGCCGTTGCATTTAATCTGCGCTCATCTGCGTAAATCTGCGTCAAAAGTTATTCGCCCTTACAACGCCTTCAAAGACTCAATCACCTTGCGCTTGACCACCACGCCCTCCACCAGCCGCCGCTCGCGTTCTTTCGATGCACGCTCCGACGGAATGCGAATTTCGCTCACACCCGGTTGTTTAGGCAACGCTTTCATTTCACGCACGTATTGCGACATGCGCTTTTTGAAATCGTTGCCCGGCAGCATGATTTCCGGGTTGATCACCCAGAACAAAAATCCGTAATCGAGCACTTCATCGCGGATGATCGCCGAGCCCGCCAGCAATCCCAGCGCTTGGATCGCGAAGCTGAGGCCATAACCTTTGTAACCGCCCCACGGCGCCACGCCGCCCTTGAGCGTCGCCGCCGCATCGCGCGTGGGCTTGCCGTTTTCGTCAAAGCCGATGCCTTCGGGCAGCGGTTCGCCGAGGTGCGCGTGCAACATCACCTCGCCCCACATGAACGACGCGGTGCCGATATCAAACGTGACCGGCCCTTCTTCCGACGGAAAACCCAGGCAAATCGGATTGGTGCCCAGCGCGGGCCGCGCCGCACCTGGCGGCACCACGCGCGGCTTGTTGCTGGCGGTATGCATCACCACAAAGCCCTGCTTGACGATCTGCTCGACGAAGTAGGCGTTGCGGCCGCTGTAATAGGTGTTATAGACGCCTACGCTGGCGATGCCCAGCGCCTTCGCCTTTTCAATCGCCTTGTGCGCGGCGTGGTAGCACGTCACATAACCAATGTTGTTGCCGCCATCCATCAGCGCGGACACGGGTGTTTCCTTCACCACCTTGATCGGCGTGCGCCCCAGCTTGATTTTGTCCTCGCTCGCCATCGCCAGGATGCGCGGCAAGCCGGCGAACTTGTAGCCGCACAGCATGTTGTCGACCATCTGATCGACCACGATACGCGCGTCTTCGGCGGTGTAGCCGATGCGCTGCACCGCCGTTTCGCCGATTGCGCGTGCTTCGGCTATGGTCAGGCGTACGGTGTCGGATTCGTCAGGATCAAGCAAGGGGCTGGTGGGTGATGCTGCCGTACTCATAATGTCTCCGCTAATGTGATCGTAGCCGCAGCTGCGGCCCGCCGAGTTTAACCAGTGGAAGCATCGCCCGCCAGCACCTCCGCCACATGCAGCACCTGCGTCGTCATGTCACCACGCCGCCGCAAGCGGCCTTCGATGTTCAGCATGCAGCCCAGATCACCGAGCACTACTGCCTCAGTTCCGTGCGCCGCCTTGCTAGCGGCAATGTTGTCGCATTTTCGATCGGCGATGTGCGTGGCGATGTCGCCGTACTTCACCGCAAACGTGCCGCCGAATCCGCAACACGCTTCGCACTCGTCCATTTCTTTCAGCGTCAGACCTTCGACTTGCGCCAGCAATGCGCGCGGCTGCACCTTCACGCCCATCTCACGCAACCCGGCACAGGAGTCATGGTATGTAATTGTTTTTACTGATGTTTTTGATGTGGCGTTAAATTTTAAAACATCCGTCAGAAACTCCGTCAGCTCATACGTGCCCGCGCACAGCGCGTTCACGCGCGCGAGTTCCGGCTGCCCCGCAAACAACTCTGGATAGTGCGTGCGGATCATGCCCGCGCACGAACCCGACGGCGCCACCACGTAATCGCAGTCCTCGAATTCCGCCAGCACCTTGCGTGCCAGCGCCAGCGCCGACGCGCGATCACCCGAGTTGTAACCCGGCTGACCGCAGCAGGTTTGCGTTTGCGGCACCACCACTTCGCACCCCGCCTGCTCCAACAGTTTCAATGCGGCGAATCCGATGCTCGGGCGCATCAGATCAACGAGGCAGGTTACGAAGAGGCCTACGCGCATGATTGCGTGTGTGAGGTGTTAGGCGTGTTAGGGCCAATGAACCGAGAACCGTAAACGGTGATCAGTAACCTCGCGGCGGCACGTTTCACTGGTCACCGTTCCCTGATCACCGGTACAACCCCTGCTTCACCAGCCACTGCTGAATCAGATCGGCCACCTGATCGCTGTTCTTGTCCATCATGATCATGTGTGAATTGCCCTTGATGCCAATCTTCGGCAGATCAACCACTTCGTATTTTCCGCCAGCGGCTTTCACCTGTTCGAGGAACTTGATCTGGTTGCCGCGTATCGCCGGCCAGCGCGGGTCTTCTTCGATGTAGTCGCCATACACGGCCAGTATCGGCGTGTTTTTCAGGTTCGCCGTGAGCTTCGCGTCGCCCAGGCCCGCCGGCTCCACCAAAACCAATGCCTTTACCTTATCCGGCCGCGCCTGCGCGACCTTTTGCCCGAACGAGCCGGATTGCGAATGAATCAGCACCACGCACGGACACACCTTATCCACCAGTTCAATGTAAGCGGCGATGATCGCGTCGTCGGTGGTGGTCCAGCGCGGCACGCCCTGCTTGGTGAAATTGTCGTAGCCTTCGGCGGGAAACTGGCTTCCGGGCTTTAGCTTCATTTTCGCGGGATCACGGTTGTATGACCCCGGACCCGCGCCGATGCGAAAGCGCATGAAGGGGTCTTCCTTGGTCAGAAATATCGGCTCGCTTTTGAACACATCCGGGTACATCGCCCAGCCGGAACGACCACGTTCCATGGCATCGGAATTAAAAACCGACCAGCCTTTTTTGATGAAATAGTTAAGCCAGCCCTCGCGCCCATCGGGCGTGGTCTCATACGTCACACCGCTCAAACCGCCGCCATGCCACATCAGCAGCGGCAACGCGCCCTTTTGATCCTGCGGAATGAAATACTGCACGTACATCTGCTCGACTTGATACACGCCGTTCGGATCCACCTTCGCCGGCACGCCGCCCGGCGTGAAGGTGACTTCCTTGATCGGCTTGCCGCTGATGGTGACTTCACGACCACCGACGTGGAATGAACCCATCGACTTTAATGCGATAGGGGCTTGATTGGCGCAGCCCGCAAGTAGTGCAATGGCGATTATTAATGTGGTTCTCATGTTATCTCCAAGTTATTAATTTAAGGATGAAGGCGGAAGGATGAAGGATGAAGGATGAAAACACTCCACCCCAGACTGTCGCACGTGCAACGCTTGTTTTCATCCTTCATCCTTCCGCCTTCATCCTTCAAAAAAGTCAGTCCACCCGTGCGCCACTATCCTTCACCACCTTCCCCCACTTCACCGCTTCTTTTTTGGTGTGCTCCATAAATTGCTCCGGCGTGCTGCCGATGGGCTCGATGCCGTCGCGCAACAGGCGCTCGCGGATGTCGGGCATTTTCAGCACCCTGGCGATTTCGTTGTAGAGGCGATCAACTATCGGCTTCGGTGTGCCGCCCGGCGCGCAGGCGCCCGCCCATGAGATTGCCTCGAAGCCGGGCACGCCCTGCTCGGCGATGGTGGGGATATCCTGCATCGTCACGAATCGCGTGCCGCTGCTGATACCCAGCACGCGCAACTTGCTTGCTTTCACGTGCGGCATGGAGCTCACCGGCTGGTCGAACAGCATCACCACTTGTCCGCCGATGAGATCGCCCATGATTTGTCCGCTGCCTTTGTACGGCACATGCGTAAGTTTCAAACCCGCGACCGAGGCAAAATACGCCGCCGACAAATGCGAAGCGGTGCCCACGCCCGATGAGGCATAGTTGATTTCACCGGGACGCGTTTTGGCGACAGCGATGAATTCGCGAATATTTTTCGCCGGCAACGACGGATGCGTCACCACGATGTATGGCAACGATCCGGTCTGCGTGATGCGCTCGAAGCCTTTGTCCGGATCGTACGGCAACTTGGAATACAAAAACGGCTGTATCGCAAACACACCGGTGGTGCAGGCAAAAATCGTGTGGCCGTCGGGCGGCGCCTTGGTTGCGGCTTCGGCAGCAATGTTGCCGCCCGCGCCGGGACGGTTATCGACCACCACTTGCTGGCCGATATTTTTGCTCATCTCCTGCGCGATGATGCGCGCGACGATATCCGTCGAACCGCCAGGCGCGAAGCCGACCAGAAAGCGGATTGACTTGGTTGGAAACTGTTGCGCGACTGCCGGCAACGCCCATCCTGTTAAGCAAAAAATATTTAATAAAAACAAATACTTATATTGGGTCATTCCATACTCCAAAGAGTCGCCGCATCAGCCGCGCAGCTTACAGGTCAAACATCTGTTCCAGCAAATGGCGGCCTTTCCTGCCTTCGGGCATGTTGGCAAGTAACGTGGCGTCAGCCTCGTCCACGCGCGAATAACTTGCCGAGGACGCCGCCACGGCAAAAAGGCTTACCCAATGTTGTCCACATACACTGCACCGCCCCAGCGTAACCTCGATGCCCTGACTATGACCGGGGTCGGCGACATGCACCCAGGTCGCATCTGCACAGCACTGAAATACGCGAGCTTTCACTCGCTCACCCGTTCACTTGTTCACTTATTCACGCCGTTCGATCTCACGCCATGCCTATCGGTTCTGCCAGCGGTTCAACAATCGCGCCGGGACGCGCCTGCATCATATCGTGCAATTCCGCGCGCACGGCGGCGTAACCCGGATCGTCAAACAGATTATTCATCTCGCCCGGATCGTTGAAGAGGTCGTACAACTCGCCCGCGCCCGATTCGAGTTCGAACGTGCATTTGTATTTTTTCGTGCGCACCGTGCGCAGCTTCAACGCAACGCCACAGCGCGACGGATGCACATGCCATTCGCTGTACGCGACATCGCGTGTCTCGGCGCCGCCACGCAACAGTTTCACCAGACTGCGGCTTTGCAGTTCATCTGGCTTCGCCACGCCGGCGGTCTCATAAAACGTTGCCGCAAGATCAAGCGTGGACACCGGCTCCACCACCAACTGCCGGCTCGCCACCCCCGGCCCGCGCGCCACCATCGTGACGCGCAGCAGGTCTTCGTACGGCGTCGGCCCCTTGAGATACAAGCCGTGATTGCCGAGCAGTTCGCCGTGATCGGTGGTGTAAATCACCAGCGTGTTGTCCAGCACGCCGGCGGCTTCGAGCGTGCTCATGATGCGCCCGACGTTGTGATCCACCTGCGAAATCATGCCGTAGTAGTTGGCGGTCATCTCGGCTAACTGGGCGTCGGTCTGATCGGGCACGCGCGAGCCTTCGGCGCGGAATTTCAGCATCACCGGATCGGTGAGCTGCGGCTTCGATTCCAGAGAGGCCTTGTGCCACCACGGCCTGCGCTCCAGATCGCGCGTGCGATTTTTCGGCAGCACCATGTCTTTCGGGTCGTACATCAGGCTCCACGGCTCCGGGCAATCAAACGCGTGATGCGGATCGGGGAACGACACCCACGCGCAGAACGGCTGTTCCTTTTGGCTCGCGTCGTTGATCCATTTCATTGCGCGATCCGCGATCCACGTGCTTGAATGCCACGCCGCCGGCAGCGCGGAGTACCACGTCTGCGCGGCACCCGTGCCGGCGCGTGTTTCGGCGGCCCACAGCTTGATCCCTTCACCGTCAATGCCGCGCGAACTCAACCAGCGTTCGTAATGTCCCACCGGCGGTTGTTCCAGCGGACGCGTGCGGTGCAAGTGACCCAGCACATTCAGCTCGCAATGCTGGAAGCCCATGTAAGGCCCATACCAATCTGGACCGTATTTCGCCTGACTCTTATTGCACTCCGGCGTGCCGGTCGGCTCGAACGCCACCTTGGTGGAAAAATGCGCCTTGCCGATAAAACCGGTTTGATAACCCGCCTTGGCCAGCGTGCCCGCAAAGCCCGCCTCGCCCACGCGCGGATCGAGATCGACGCCGTTGTCCCACACGCCATGCGTCAGCGGCAGCATGCCGGTGAGTATCGACGCGCGTGACGGCTGGCACACCAGATTCGGCGTGATGCACGCCGAGAAGCGCGTGCCTTCGCGCGCGATCCGGTCTATATGCGGCGTTTTGATGTTTTTATTTTCGAAGCCGTTGCAGTCGGCACGCTGTTGGTCGGAGGTGATGAGAAGAATGTTGGGTTTCATGTTGCTCCATCCAGTAAAAAGGCTATTTCTTGACGCCCATTTCCGCCCACAGCGCGCGGAATACAGTGGCCTGCTGATCCAGAAAATCATCCGCAGCCTTGCCGGTGAGAAAATTCTCGCGCCAGAAATTACGCGCCAGGTCTCTTTGCCATGCTTCGGATTTGTTCGCCGCCGACAGCGCCTGCACCCAGAACGCGACGTGTTCGCGACGCATGCCCTTGGGGCCGATCACCGCGCGCCAGTTGGTGAAATCCGCATTGACGCCTTGCTCCTTCGCGGTGGGCACCTGGGCCAGCGCGCCGCCCAGGCGTTGCGGCGCGATCACGCCGATGGCGCGCGTTCTGCCAGCGGCAAGAAACGGCGGCGCGTTCACCGCCGTGGCGCTGACGATATCAATGTCGCCCGCGATCATCGCCGTCATCGCTTCGGCGGCGCCCTTGAACGGCACGAAGCGTCCCTTCGCCACATCCACGCCCAGCGCCTTGACGAACACGGCCGCGGCCGTGTGCGAACCCGCGCCCAATCCGGGGCCAAATCCGAACGACAACGCGGCGGGGTCTTTCGCGAGCCGCTGCCGCACGTCCGCCGCCGACTTCAGCGGCGAATCCGCGCGCACCAGCAAAATAAAATAATCGTCGAACAGTATCGCCAGCGGCGTCACGTCGCGGTGGCCGATGTGGTGCGCGCCCATCACCGGGTTGGAAACCAGATTGGTGGTGCCTATCGCAATCGCGTGCCCGTCTTCCCCACGCTCGTTAAGATAACTCCACGCAATGCCGTTGCCCGCGCCCGGCTTGTTGATCACCACGATGGGCGTACCGACGGTACGGCCATCGTCCCAAATACGTTGCAGCGCGCGCGCGGTCAGATCAAGACTGCCGCCCCCGCCCGCCGCGCCGACTATAAAGGCGACCGGGCGCACAGGTTTCCATGCCTGCGCCTGTGCGCCGGGTATCAACCACGGCAGCACGGCCAAGGCCGCCAGCGCGATCAAGCCCCGCACCACGCGCCCGCCCTCGCGCGCCGCCACGCCTACGCCGCGGCGGCTATCGTGGCGCCGATGATTTTGTCGTAGCTGCTGTCGGCCTTGAGCAAATCCCAATCCGTCATCCAGTCGTGCCGGTGCTCGTATTCTTCCCGCGTGTACGGGCGCGGCGACACGTAGCGAAAGCGCGGCAGATAAAAATCATTTTCGGTAAGCTGCATGATATCCGCCGGCACTTCGCGAATCATGTAGCGCAGATAGGGGCGTATATCCTTGTTAATCTTGGCCACCGCCTTGACGATGGCGCGGTTGATCGCCGCGTACATTTGGGGATCCACATCCGGCGTGGCCACCTCGGCGCCCTCGTAGAAGGCCTCGCTGATGATCTTCAAACCCTTCTTCGCCGACACCGTGATCCATGGCTCCATCACCGCCGCCGCCTCAACCTTGCCTTCTTCCAAAAAGCGCAGACGCTGCTTGGGGCCGCCCACATGCACGGCGCGCACCTGATTTTTTTCGGTCATCGAACCGCCCAGCATCGCCAGCGTGATGTAGTGCGAACCGGCGTGAAAATTCACCGCCACGGTTTTGCCGCGCAAATCCTGCGGCACGTTATACGGCGAATCGGCGCGCACCACGATGGCCTGCGTGGCGACCGCCGCGCGCTTGCTGATCACCTTGGCGTTGGTGGCGCTATCCTGCGAGCGGCGTATCTGCCCCCACTCGCAGGCGCGATACATGCAGAACTCGCCTTTTTCGATGCCTTCGTGCCAGCCGTAGGATTTCACCGCGCGATGATCTTCGATCGGCTGCTCGGGCACCTCTTTGTCGCGGTCGCGTCCCGAACCGGCGGGCACCAATTCGACATCAAATCCTTCCTGCTCAAAGTAGCCTTCCTCCTTCGCCACGTGATACGGCAGCGAAAACACAGCGTTGTTCACTTCGATGCGGGTTTGGGTGAGTGCCATGGGAGCGTCCTTGTGAGGTGAGCAGGTGAGTAAATGGAGTGCATGGACAGTTTACCCGCCGTATCGCCCTCACCGCAATCCATTCACGGCATAATGCATCCATGCCTCTCCATTCCCTGCGCCTCATCGCCGCGGCCCTGCTGTCGTCGGGCGCAACACCCACGCTGGCTCAAAATAGCCTTGGTACACCGGCCTGGCCTACCCGCCCCATCCGCATGATCGTGCCGCAACCGCCGGGCGGCTCCACCGACGTGATCGCGCGCGTGGTGGCGCAGCGCATGAGCGACGCGCTCGGCCACCCGGTGATTGTCGACAACCGCCCCGGCGCGGGCACCATCGTGGGCGTGGAAATCGTCGCCAACGCGACACCCGACGGCCACACGCTGCTGGCGGTGGCCTCGTCCTATAGCATCATTCCGGCACTGCACAAGAAGCTGCCATTCGATCCGCTGCGCGATCTGGCGCCCGTCACGCAAATCGCCACCCTGCCGCATGTGCTGGTGGTGCATCCGTCGGTGCGCGCACATTCCGCCAGAGAATTGATTGCGCTGGCGAAATCGTCGCCCGGAAAGCTCAACTACGCCTCCAGCGGCTTCGGCACCAGCACGCACATGGCGGCGGAACTGTTCATGTTCATGACCGGCGCAAACATGGTCAACATCACCTACAAGGGCGGCTCATCGGCAATGGTGGCCATGCTGGCCGGCGAGTGCCAGGTCAATTTTGCGACGATTTCCACCGCCATGCCGCACGTCAACAGCGGCCGGCTGCGCGCGCTTGCCATCACCAGCGCCAGGCGTTCAGCCGCCACGCCCGATCTACCGGCCATCGCCGAAAGCGCGATCCCGGGCTACGACCATTCCTCGTGGATCGGACTTTTCGCGCCAGCCAAAACACCCGCGGGTATCATGACAAAACTCAACGGTGAAACCGTCAAGGCCGCGCGTTCGACGGAAGTGAAAACGGTATTAAGCAGCGATGGGCTGGAAGCCACCGGCACCAGCGCCGAAGCATTCGCCGCGCTGGTAAAAACCGAAATCGCGAAGTGGCTCAAGGTTACAAACGCGGCGAAGCTTTCCGCGCGATAGCCGGTTGCACCAGTGTCTTATGCCACAAGCGCGGATATCAGCGCCGCCGCCGGCGTGCCGTCTTTCCACGGCAGCGGCACGGCGTAATCTTTCAGCAAACAATCGTCCGGCAGACATTCCAGCGGCGTGAAATCGCGATGCGCGATGTACTCCGGGCGCTTGAAGCGGCGAATGTGATTCGATACCGCGCACAGACTCAAGTACACCGCCACGCGGTTCCACGGCGACAGGTTCGATGTCGAGGCATGCACCAGGCACGAGTGAAACATGATCATCGATCCCGGCGGGCCTTTGGGTGAAACGATGCCGCCGCGCGCCACCAGCTTCGTGATGGTGTCGTGATTGATGGTCCACAGCGGATAACTGGTGGTGGTGAGATCGTGACTCGCTTCGAGCACACCGAGCTTGTGGCTGCCGGGGATGAACATCAGCGGGCCGTTGAACTCATTCACTTCATCGAGAAATATCGCCACGTTCATCGCGCGCGGTTCGGGCATGTGGTCGTCGTTGACCCAGGTGCCGTAGTCCTGATGCCACTGCCACACGTCGCCGTCGAAGGCCATTTTGCCGTTGATCTTGAACTGATGCATGTAGAGACTTTCACCATACATCTGCATCACCGGTTCGAGCATGCGCGGGTGGCGCGCCAGCGTGGCAAACGGCTTGCTGTAAAGATGCGCGGCAAAGTTGGTGCGCACCGCGCCGCTTTTTTCCAGCACATTCTCCGGGCGCCGTTGCGCATACAGGCGCGGCACTTCCTCGCGCAACGGCGTGATTTCCGCCGGCGTGTACAAACCGGGAAAAAACAGATAACCGTCGCGGTCGAATTGTTCGAGTTGTGCGGGCGTGAGTTGCATGGCAGTGCGCTCCGTACTTGAGTTGCTATACTATCCGCGAGAAGCTCCCTCTGGCAACGGCAAACACAAGGCAACACCATGGCCACGCAATCACCCAATATCGTTCTAATACTCGCCGACAACCTCGGTTGGGGCGAACTCGGCTGCTACGGCGGCGGCGTGCTGCGTGGCGCGCCCACGCCGCGCATCGATGCGTTGGCCGCCGAAGGCCTGCGGCTCACCAATTTCAATGTTGAATCCGATTGCGTGCCCACGCGCTCGGCGCTGATGACCGGGCGTCATCCAATCCGCACCGGCGCACTGCAATCGGTGCCGGCCGGTTTGCCGCAGGGCATCACGCCGTGGGAAATCACGCTCGGGCAGTTGCTGGGTGCGCAAGGTTACGCCACCGCGATTTACGGCAAATGGCACCTGGGCGACCGGCTCGGACGCTATCCGCACGAGCGCGGCTTCGACGAGTGGTACGGCATTCCGCGCACCACCAACGAAAGTCTGTTCACCAGCACGCCCGGATACGATCCGGCGGTAGTTCCACTGCCCTACGTGATGGAAGGCAAGTGCGGCGAGCCGGCAAACAATGTCGCGATTTACGATCTGGAGATGCGCCGCAAAATCGATGCGCAATTGATCGAACGCAGCATCGATTTCATGCAGCGGCAGGCCACGGCGAAGAAGCCGTTTTTCGCCTACGTGCCCTTGACGCAGCTTCACTATCCAACGCTGCCGCATCACGATTTTGCCGGCAAGACCGGCGCCGGTGATTTTGCAGATTCGATGGTGGAGATGGACGCCAGAGTCGGGCAAATGATTGATTTTATTGAACAATCTGGACTAAGCAACAACACGGTTTTCATTTTCGCCAGCGACAACGGCCCTGAGTTTCGCCGTCCGTGGCGTGGCACCGCCGGCCCCTGGAGCGGCACCTATCACACATCGATGGAAGGCGCGCTGCGCGTGCCGTTCATCCTGCGCTGGCCGGGGCGCGTGCCGGCGCGCGTGTCGAACGAGATCGTGCAAATCACGGATATTTACACCACGCTCGCCAAAATCGCCGGCGCCCAGTTGCCGGATGATCGTCCAATCGACGGCGTGAACCAATGCGATTTCTTTTTCGGCAAGACCGAAAAATCCGCGCGCGAAGGGTTTGTTTATTTCATCAAGGATGAACTGCGCGCGGCGAAATGGCGCGACTGGAAAATGCACATGGTGTGGGAAGCCGAGCCCAACACCGGCCCGATCCATCTGGAAACACCCTGGGTCTTTAACCTCACACAAGACCCGAAAGAAGAAACCGATGTCGGCACACAACATAGTTGGGTGCGCCGCCCGCTGCGCGTGCTGATACAGGAGTTCCAGCAGAGTTTGAAAACGCATCCGCCGATTCCGCCGGGTGCGGCGGACGATTACCGGCCCCGGTAGTACGCGTACGCGATGAACGGGTGGATTACCCGCCAGCGATTAAAAACGGTGAGTTCGTGCTGCCGACGCGATCGAGAAGGGGTGTGGAGGCTAACAAAGCGGCGGTGTGCGGGCATCCGCCGAAGTGAGAGTGCCGCTGGGTTCAGGTGAACTAATCGTGATTTGATCTCGAAAAATTTCCCGACTGCTACCGGAAAATCTGAATGCGTCAAACCGACCCGCACGAGGCATTCGCTGCAACCACGATCAGCGTCCGGTACTCGGCCAAAGGCGACGCTGATACTTCGATCTGTCAGCGTCCGCAATGCTATACGGAACTGCCGTCGAGCCGAATTGGCAAGCTGAACGGCAGCCATAGGGCGACAAATTTAGATCGGTCTCAAATAACTGACGACGGACAGCTTGATAGATGCTTCAGCTTCACCGCCGCTCGAGCGCAGCATTGAATGCTCTCAACGAGTGTTCCGCTACGTGCACAAGTCTATCATTTGGCGCTTTCGCGTAAGCTCCCTTACGGCTAACCTTAAAGGACGACGCTTTTCTGAGACCGGCCAAGCATTCAGCCAGAGCGTAGCATGCCCCATGAACGTCAAAAACCGGAACGCCGTCAACCTCCGTTACGCTAAACTGATGCAAGAGGCCGGCAAGGAATCCTTCCGCTGGAATGATGATATCTGCGCCGTCAGCGATGAGGCGTTTCGCGTTAGCTTTGAAACGCTCGACAATTAGATTTCCGCCAACCGCCTCGTTGGCGCCGAGTTCTTCAGGCGTCACTGGCGGATCAATACAAGTAAAGCCCGAGACCAAATCGCTAAAGCCATTTCGTTGAACCACATATTTCACCATCCTCAACTGATTAGGATCAATCGAGATAAGCCCCAGCTTGCGGCCCATGGTTGATGCCATGCGAAGCGAGCCGCTACAAAAACCAACTACCGGAATATCGACCGCCGATTGAGCTAGATCGACACCGACATCCATGAAGGAGGTCACTACCATGGCATCATATTTCTCGCGCTCCGCTCGAATCGCATTGCCGACGATTTGAAGAGAAATGAGCTCGCGGGTTAACGGCGGAAATCCGTAGTGAGCATCCGACGAAGGCATTCCTTCAGGATTTCCCATCGTCACGCCATGAACGCTAATCTCCGTGTCAGGGCGACAAACGCGTCTTGCGTGCGGCTCGATGCTTCGAGCAAACCCAGCGTACACGCTAAGATCGGTGGCACTCTGTATCCAAAGTCGAATGGCCATCACTTTTTCCTTAGGTTGAACATCTAATTCTTGAAAAACTGTAGTGATATTCTTCACCGGCACGCAGTCTCTGTTGATCGATATGTCGAGCTCGCCGGCTCCCGATTGACACATTCTTCAATGGCAAGGTCCAAGCCTGCTGACAAACTTTGGACGTCTCGAAAAAATAGCATGCCAAAGCCTTGCATTGCAATGCTTAAATCTTTTCGTGAACCCGCATAGGCCGTTGTGTGCCGTTGCTGTTGTTGCCGGGCCATAAAGCTGATGTTATCTTCAACAACCTGTCTCGGACTATTTCTTGGCAGCCAATTGATCTCTCGAGCTATCAGATTGCTCGTTACAGGGGAGGAAATGATGACGCGACTAAAGAACATAGCGGCAACTGCCGGTTTGATTCTCTTAGGTCTTGCGATGCAAGACAGTGCAGTAGCGCAAAATTATCCGGCCAAGATCGTGAGGGTTCTTATTCCATTTGCTTCCGGATCAGCTAGCGACACTTTGGGCCGCTTGGTCTTGCAGGAATTCCAGGCCGCTATCGGTGGCACGTACATTGCCGAGAACAAGCCCGGAGCAAACGGCATGATGGCTGCCGAGGAAGTCGCCCGTGCTGCTCCAGACGGCTATACGCTGTTCTTCACGTCGAACTCGACGCAGCATGTCAATCCAGGCCTCTTCAAAAACCTCAGATACGATCCGAGAAAGGACTACACCCCGATCGCGCAGTTAATGAGGTCGTATTACACGCTTATCGTAAACAATAACGTTCCCGCGAAGTCCGTTGCAGAGCTGGTTGCAATCGGAAAGGCCGATCCGAAGCGCCTTTCCTACGCGATGTTTAACGGCATGTCGCTGATCACTTCCGAGTTGTTTAAGGTACAAGCGGGCATTGAAGTTCGGCAGGTGTCCTACAAGGCCTCGTCAACTGCCTACATAGATCTGCAGCGAGGAGACATTCCCATGATGTTTGCTGACTCGCTCAATTCTACTCCGCTCATCAATGCTGGGAAGGTTCGCGCGCTTGCAGTTTCTGGCGAGAAGCGTGCCGATCTTCTGCCCAATGTGCCGACGATGCAGGAGGTGGGATTTCCGGGTTTCGTCGTCGAAGGCTGGGTAGGTTTGCTCGGTCCCGCTCGCATGGATCCGAACCTTGTCAAAAGGCTGAATGACATCATCATCAACGCGATGAATAACAAGGGCCTTGCCGATCGTATCAAGGCAATGGGGTTTATGCCGGTAACCTCTACAGCCCAGCAGTTTGGTGAGTTTCACGATGCGGAGTCCGTTCGTTGGGCTGTCTTCATGAAGTCGGCAAAGATCGAACCACAGTAACCAAGCTGGATCGGAGTCATTACAATGTTGTGTGACCTCCGAGGGAATAGGCTGGCACTCAACCAGACGCAACGAACCTGGAAAAGCGAGAACGAAGTTGTTTCACCGTGGCTTTTGTACATCTTTGATGTTTTCCTGAAACAAGCCAGAGCCGCACCAATTATTCTCGAAAGCGATCAGTTTGAATATTTACTCTCCCAAAAACAACTGGACTTCTGGAAGTGGGCGCAAAATCTTGGGCGTAAAGAATTCAATCGCGGCGATACCATAAAAGCGCTCGGCTTCCCGCCCCGCACGATTGAGGGCGGATTCAAGTCTGAAGTGCAACCGCGTTATGATGCGAGTGTAGCTTCTTCCAGAAGACTTCGTGGGGTGTTTTGAAGCCGAGGCATTTTCTGGGGCGATGGTTGAGGTAGTGCATGGCGGCAGAGATGTCTTTTTTGGTGAT
>CAMDDY010000055.1 GCA_945893125.1 Bordetella parapertussis | reverse complement strand
AACATGACGAAAGCGGTTTTCGACTCGACTGTCGAACTGTCCGCTGTTCACCCGTCAGCGGCAGGAATCAAGCTGGAACGCGCGCTGGACGGCATGCCGGTTCCACTGCATCCGGGTGCGCAGAAATACTACAAAGAGAAGGGAATGGTTAAGTAGTTATTTATGGAAAACCCGTTATCAAGATGGGCGTTGGAATGAGATCAATAACCAGGAGTGAATGATGGCCACAACAAAGCGCTTACAGATGCGTTTGGGCGTAATGCTCCTTTCCGCTCTGGTCATGTTCACTGCGGCAAGGGTCACGGTCGCCCAACCGGTGGCGCCATCGAAAGGCCCTAATCCATTCATCAATATTCTGACCTCCGGAACGGGGGGCGTGTACTACCCGCTCGGCGGCGGACTCTCCAACATTTTTGCGGCGAAGATTCCAGGGACGCGACCGTCCGTTCAGGCGACCAAGGGTTCGGTGGAAAATCTGAACATGTTGCAGCAAGGCAAGGGCGAAATCGCGCTCACGATCGGAAATGCGCTGGCTCTAGGGTGGGCGGGCGATGCAGAAGCCGGCTTCAAGGGAAAACTTGACAAGCTGCGCGGTATTGCGGCGATCTATCCGAGTTATATCCAAATTGTCGCAACCAGGGAAAGCGGCATAAAGACGATAGCCGACCTTAAAGGCAAACGGCTGGCGGTCAATGCGCGAGGATCCGGTACCGAACTCAATGCGCGTTCGCTTCTCAATGCGGCCGGCATCAGCTACCGGGATCTCGGCAAGATTATTTTTGTGCCGTACGAGCAGGGTGTCGAGCTGATGTGGAAACGCGAAATCGATGCGGCGTTTGCGCTAACGGGGCTCGGCACGCCGGCGCTGCGTGATTTCGCGAATGCGCATGCGATCCATGTAGTCGAGATTCCAGCGGGGATCATCGCCAAGGTGGGCGTTCCCTTCGTCAAGGGCATGATTCCCAAGGGCACGTATAAGGGCCAGGATGCCGATGTGCAAACCGCGACCATCCTGAACTACATTGTCACCCGCGCCGATGTCTCCGCCGATCTGGTTTACCACATGACGAAGGCGGTGTTCGATTCGACCGCTGAACTGACCAAGGCTCACTCGGCGGCGGCGAGCATCAGCCTGCAACGCGCGCTCGACGGCATGCCGGTTCCGCTGCATCCGGGCGCGGAGAAATTCTTCAAGGAGAAGGGGTTGGTCAAGTAGTAACTGTGGCGCCGTAATCCACCGTCTCGTGTGCGTGCGCGTCCGCTGTGGTGGGTTACGGCGCAAAGAACGCGCCTAACCCACCCTACAAAATCTACCGCGGCTTTTTCAAAAACTCCGCGTTCACGCAGTTAATCAGCTTATTGTCCTTCAAATACAAATTCGCGGTTTGCGCGGCCTTGGTGCGCAGATCGACGAGGCTGTCCGGGCTGTAAAAGCCGGAGTGCGGGCCCATGAGCACTCGGCCCTTGATCCACGGTTCGTTGGCTTGCCATGCCTTGACCAGCGGATCATCGAGGGTCGCCGGTTCGGTGGGCAGCACGTCGAGGCCGACGGCGAGGATGCGGTTGCTTTTCAAGCCTTCGAGCAGGGCGGCGGTGTCGCAGATCGGCCCGCGCGCGGTGCTGATGAGGTAGGCGCCGGGTTTCATTTTTAACACCGCATCGGCGTTAATCATGCGGTTGGTTTCCGCATTCAGCGGTGCGTGGATGGTGATGACATCGGCTGCCTTGAGCAGCTCGTCGAGTTTGGCGGCACGGGTGAAGCCGAACGACAATTCCGCGCCGATCGAAAGATTGGGGTCGTAGAACACCACGTTCATACCGAAGGCCTTGGCGCGCAACGCAGAGGCAGTGCCGATGCGTCCCATGCCGATCACGCCGTAGGTCGCGCCGCGCAGGCGCCGCGCGGTGACGTTATGCGTGTGCGTCCAGTTGGCGGTGGGGTTTTCGCGCAGCGTGGCGTCGTAGATCGCGGTGCCGCGCGCGAACGCGAGCATCATCGCCACGGCAGAGTCGGCGACTTCGGTGGTGCCGTAATCGGGTACGTTGCACACCGCGATGCCGGCTTCGCCCAGCAGTTGCAAATCGCAGTTGTCGTAGCCCACGCCGTTGCGCACGATGATGCGGCATTTTTTCAGGTGCGGCGCCACGGTGCTGTTCATCTGGATGCGCGCCACCACGATGCCGTCGCATTCCTGCCATGCTTTGAGATCAATCGCTTCGAAGCTCGGCTTGCGTGGGTTGAGCAGCGTCACGTCGGGACCAAACACGCGGGCTTCAAGATCGAGTTGTTCGGAGCGGCTGTCGGGGAAGAGCATGGTGAATGGCATGGGAGTCTCTTTAAATATTCAATAAAAACAAGTAGTTAAGTTGGCTCTTCGAATGGCGCGCCGGAAACGGATTGTAACGCGACTGAATTTTCCCAAGGTCGCGGCGACTCTACTTGGCCCAAGGGTCGATCACCGAAATTTTCAAGTCGCTGAAATGACGAACGTTCCGTGTCGCGATGGCCGCGCGGCGCGCCAGCGCAATGCCGGCGATCTGCGTGTCGCGGATGTCCACTGGGCGGCCCGCTATTTGGCGATTGGCCGCGAGTGTTGCCGCCTCGGTGGCTGCGGCGCTGTCGAAATCGAGAACGCGGTTTTCCAGATCGTCTTCCAGCAGCCGCGTAAACGCGGATTCCAACGTTTGCCGCCGCTTGCCCTTGGGTAGTAGCGCCCAGCCAAGCCGCGCTTCAAACAATGTGACGCTGGTAATCCAGATGGATTCGGCGGGTTGTCGATCGAGCCATGCGACCACCGGCAACTCCGGCGCGGTGCGCATCAGCGCGGAAAGTACATTGGTGTCGAGAATGATCACTTATTCACTTATCGCACGCGAAAATCAGCGGGTTTGACGGGCTGGCCGCGCAACTCCGGCAAATCTTCGGTGAGGCCCGACTTGGCAAAACGGGCTGCAATGCGCGTGCCAAGCTTGGGTAGCGGGTTGCTGGACTGCTTGGCCGCGTTGCGCAAAATCTGGCGGATTTCTTCTTCCATGCTGCGTCCGTGGCGTTCAGCGCGGCGCTTGAGACGCGCCTTCACGGTTTCTTCAAGATGACGAACGATGAATTGGGCCATGGGTGTCTCCCGTGCGCGTGGGATGATGTCTAAAGGATATCATGATATCGATTTTTGGCATGGCGCGCAAATGTTGATCCGTTTTGCAGCGCTGCGTCAGGTACTTCGGAAAACGTTACGGCCTGGATTACAGCTTGCGCTGGCATGACGGGGTGGCGATGGCGCGCGCCGCGCGGGCATCAGCGCGATGCCATGTAGAAGGCGTACAGCCCGGCGTGCGCATCGCGCAGCCGTTTGCGTTGCGCGACGAGTTCCGCGTGGCGGCCTTGTTTTTCGAGCGCGAGTAGTTCCACGACGAGACGCGCCGCGCGTTCGGGCGCGGTGTTGTTTCCCGGTTGCGTGTCGCGAAACATCGTTGCCAGATCAGGCAGCGCCGCCAGCAGCCAAGCCGGGAACCATGCTCGATCCGGCGTGCCGTCGTTGTCCAGAGTGTTGTCGAAGTCGCGCAGGAGTTTCGGCACCGAGGGTTCGTTCAGCCGCGGAGCCAGTTCGCTGAACACTGCGGAATCGATCCATGCCAGTTCCAGCAGCAGGGGCCACGCCGGCAACAGGCCGTGCTGATAACAGCGCGCCTCGGCCATCCACGACAGCGGGGTTGGTATGCGCCGCCATGAGGCTATGCCCGCCACGGCGGTTTCTGCCGCCGCGCCATCCCGGCCTTGCAGATACAGCCACGCGGCGTGTGTTTTGGGCTGCGCGGCGTGAAAGGGCAAGTGCGCGGCGCGCTGGGCCAGCAAATGCCACACGGGCGCGAGCCATGTGTCAGCGTCTTTGCCGCTGAAGACGGCGTGCGCGGCTGGCGCCACTGCGGTTTCAATCTCATGCACCGCGCCGAGGGCGGCATCGTCATCGGCGAACGGCGTAGTCGGCGCCGCCAGGGTATCGATGATTAGCGCCATGGGCGCGATCGCTGCATGCGCGGCGAATTCCACGGCGAGTCTTGCCAGTGCATCGTGTGCGGCCTTGTCGTCACGGTGCAGCAATGCGGCGATCACATCGTTTTGCAACATGATGTCGCGGCTGTCGTTGAACAGGTCGAGCTGCATGGCGGCGGTCTACGGGTGACAGGGTAAAACAACCACGTGGGTCGTTTTAAAATTATTAAATAAAAACAAATACTTAAATGATTGTGGTGCGGCGAAGGCGTGGCAACTGGCCACCGCATTGTAGCGGCAACAACGCTCGTTGTGATGCGACGGTGGCGCGCCTAGAATGCGCATGGGGCAACCTTCGGAGGAGGAACGCATATGGCACAAAAAATCACCGTGGCGCTGACCATCAACGGCCAGCGGCAATCGATCAACGCGGCCGAGGATACGCCGCTGCTGTGGGTGTTGCGCGAGCAACTTAAATTGACCGGCACCAAGTTCGGCTGCGGCGTCGGGCAGTGCGGCGCCTGCACCGTGCATCTGGATGGCAAGCCGGTGCAATCGTGTCTGCACCCCCTCAAGGATGTCGCGGGCAAAAGCGTCACCACCATTGAAGGTTTGTCGAAGAACAGCAGCCATCCGCTGCAAAAAGCGTGGCTCGCGGAACAGGTGCCGCAGTGCGGCTATTGCCAATCGGGGCAGATCATGCGCGCCGCCGGCTTGCTGAAAGAAACGCCGCGCCCCACGCGCGAACAGATCGTCGATTACATGAGTCCGAACATTTGCCGTTGCGGCACCTATGCGCGGATTACGCGGGCGATTGAGCGTGCGGCGAAGGAGGCGGCATGAGCTTAGCGGCGAGGGGCCCCATGGTCTTCATGGGGATCGACGAATGGGCGAATGCCAGCAGCCATCGACATGATGCAGGTAACGTAGTGATGCTGGTTACGGAGGTGGCGGCATGAAAACAGCGATCAATACACAACGTCGCCAGTTCATGGTGGGCGCGGCGGGCTTTACCTTTGGCGTGGCGGTGGGCGCACCCGCGCTGCTGGTCGGCGACGTACAGGCACAGAACACCAGCGTCAAACTCAATAACTGGGTGACGGTATACACCGACGGTACGGTCGTGATCATGTCGCCCGCCTCGGAGATGGGGCAGGGTTCACTCACCTCGCTGCCGCGCATACTGGCCGACGAGATGGATGCCGACTGGTCCAAAGTAAAAATCGACGGCTCGGCGGTGAGCGACAAGATTTTTGGCAACCCCGGTCGCGGCTTTCACCAGTACACCGCCGGCAGCGCCACGGTGACGGGTTACTTCAATAATCTGCGGCAGTTCGGCGCGCAGGTGCGTTATGTGTTGATGGACAACGCGGCGCAACGCTGGGGCGTGCCGCTGGCGGAATTGTCCACGCAGCCCGGCGTGGTGTTGCATCAGACGAGCGGCAGAAAACTCACTTACGGCGAGATCGCGGCATTCGCGAAAATTCCCGCCGAGGCGCCGCAGGTCGGCGTCGAACCCGTGGCGAGCGCGGAGTTTCGTCTGATCGGCAAGGACATTCCGCGGGCCGATATTCCCGGCAAGCAGGATGGCAGCACCAAGTACAGCATCGACGTGCAGGCGCCGGGCATGATTTACGGAGCCATTCTGCGCGAGCCGGTGGAGGGCGCCGGCGTTGCAAAAATCGATGATGCCGCCGCGCGCGCGGTGGAGGGCGTGTTGAGCGTGGTGCCGCTTAAAAACGGCGTCGGTGTGCTTGCCGAAAATCCGTGGGCCGCATTTCAGGGACGAAAAGCGCTCAAGGTGACATGGGGCGGCAAGGCGCAGGGCGCGGGTTTTTCCACGGGCGGCGGCTACGCGCAGTTTTCCGCGGCGGCGAAAGACCCGGCGCATCCCGTGATCGATTGGGAAAAACGCGGCGATGCGGCCGGCAAACTGAAAAGCGCCGCGAACGTGGTCGAGGCCGAGTACCGCTCCGACTACGCCTACCATGCGCAAATGGAGCCGCTGAATTCTGTCGCGGCGGTGTCACCAGCGGGCGACGCGGTGGAAATCTGGTGCGGCGTGCAAAGTCAGACCATCGCGGTGACGGTGGCGGCGCAGGCGCTGGGCATTGCCGAATCGAAAGTGAAGTTCAATCACCACCTGCTCGGCGGCGGCTTTGGCCGGCGCGGCAACCGCGATGCCGATTTTGTGCTGGATTCGGTGTTGCTGTCGAAAGCCTCGGGCAAGCCGGTGAAAGTGATGTGGACGCGCGAAGACGATATTCATTCTGGACGATTCCGTCCGCTGTATGTGAACCGCCTGCGCGCGGGGCTCGATGCGGCGGGCAATGTCTCTGGTTATCATCATCGCGCGGTGTGTGATCACGTGATGGCGTTCATGGATCCGGTGCGCTACAAGCAGGTGAAAGGACGCGACGGCATTGCGTTAAACGGCATCGGCGTGGGGTCGTATGAAATTGCCGACCGCGCGTCGGAAGGCGTGCTGGTGCATACGGGCATGCGCACCAATCCGCTGCGCGGCATCGGCTTTACGGCAAACAGTTTTGCCACCGAGGTATTCATCGACGAACTCGCGGCGAAAGCAGGCGTTGATCCAGTGGCGTTCCGTTTGCGCATGCTGCAGAAAGACCCGCGTGGGCGCCACGTCATTGAAGAAACCGCGAAAATGGCGCAGTGGCATGTTAAGCGTCCGGGTCATGGTTTGGGCATCGCGTATGTGAATTACTCAGGCACGGAAATCGCGGGCATCGCGGATGTGACCGTCGATAAAGCCAGCGGCGCGATCAAGGTGCATAATTTCTGGTGCGCCATCGATTGTGGCGTGGCGGTGCATCCCGATAACGTGATCGCGCAAACCGAAAGCTCCATCGTGTATGGCTTGGGCTTGGCACTCATCGAGCGCATCAGCATCAATAACGGCGCGGTGGAGCAGTCGAACTTTTTTGATTACCACGTGCCGCGTATGCGCGACGTGCCGCAGATGCACATCAAACTGGTGCAAACCAAAAATCATCCCACCGGTGCAGGGCAAATGGCGGTGCCGCTGGTGCCCTCGGCCATATCCAACGCGGTGTTTCAGTTGACCGGCGTGCGCCTGCGTCAGCAACCGATGCTGGCTGGGCGGGTGAAAACGGCGCTGTTGAATGGCGAAGATCGGTTTGCGTAAAATATAAATAAAAACAAATACTTAGACACAGATTAACGCAGATGGACGCAGATTAAATCGCTGAGGTTTAATCTGCGTGAATCTGCCTGGATCCGCGTCAAAAAAAGGTTGTAGTCGAATGTCGCAGATGGCGAAGTTTGTGTTGAACGTGAATGGCGCGCAGCGTGAAGTGACGGCGCACGCCGATACGCCGCTGCTGTGGGTGTTGCGCGAGCATTTAAAACTGACGGGCGCCAAATACGGCTGCGGCATCGGGCAGTGCGGCGCGTGTACCGTGCATGTGGATGGCAAGCCCGCGTTTTCGTGTCTGCATGCGGTCCGTGATGTTGCCGGCAAGAGCGTGCTGACCATCGAAGGACTGTCGCCCACCGGCAGCCATCCGTTGCAAAAAGCATGGATCGAAGAACAAACGCCGCAGTGCGGCTACTGTCAGCCGGGGCAGATCATGCGCGCGGCGGGGCTGCTGAAAGAAACGCCGCATCCCACGCGCGCGCAGATTGTCGGTTACATGAAAACCAATCTGTGTCGCTGCGGCTCGTACAACCGCATCATTGCCGCGATTGAACGCGCGGCAGAGTCCGCAAATAAGGACGCCTGATGCAGCGCCGCGCATTTTTGCAACGCACGGGCATTACGCTGGGGTTTGTCGCGCTGCCGGGCGGCTTGCTGCGCGTGGTGGACGCCCACGCCTGCGGCGAAGAAGGCGATGTTGATCTCAATGCCTGGGTGCATATCTCCAACAGCGAGAACACCATCTCGGTGAAATGCCCGACTGCCGAGATGGGGCAGGGCATCTACACCGCGATACCGCTGCTGATCGCGGAAGAGATGGACGCCGATTGGCGCACCATCCGAGTTGAGCAAGCGCCGTCGGATCAAGCGTTTATCAATCCGGAAAATTTTAACGCGCAGGGCGTGGGCGGCCGCCGCGGGGTACGGGGGGCACAGGGCTATTGGCGCATCGCGCGGCTGGCCGGTGCGCAGGCGCGCGCGATTTTGGTCGCCAATGCGGCGCGCTCGTGGGGCGTGGCGGCGGGCGCATGCAGCACGGAGCCGAATAACGTGGTGCATGCCGCGTCGGGCCGCAAGTTAAGCTACATGGCAGTCGCCAAGCTCGACGACATTACGCTCGATGTACCGCTGCTCATCGAAAAAGATTTAAAGCCGCCCGCGCAATGGCGCTTGATTGGCAAGGACGTGCCGCGCCTGGATGTGCCGGTGAAGGTGACGGGCCGCGCGCGCTACGGCATGGATGTGCAAATACCCGGCATGCTTTACGCGTCGATAGCGCGGCCACCGGTGGCGACGCTGCCGCAGCCTTTGTACGGCGATGGCGCGGAAAACGGCCCGCTCAGCGTCGATGGCGCGGAGGCGTTAAAAATCGAAGGCGTCACGCGCGTGGTGACATTGCCGCATGGCGTGGCGGTGGTGGGTACGGATTACTGGGCCACTGTGCTGGGCAAGCGCGCGCTGAAAGTTGAATGGCGCAAAGGCTCGCCGGCGTCGCAATACGATAGCGAAGTGAAAAAACGCGAGTGGGCGGCGGTGGCCGCGGATCGCTCAAAGCAGGGCCGCGTATTTGAGAATACAGGCAATTTTGCCGAGGCGTTTAAGTCCGCCGCGCAATCCGTATCGGCGGATTACGTCACCGACCACGCGCATCATGCCTGCATGGAGCCGTTTAACGCCACCGCCTCGATGATGCACGACGACATGGAGTTGTGGGCGCCCACGCAGGCGCAGACCGGCGCGCAGCAGGCGTGCGCGAAGGTGACGGGGCTCACCGAGGACAAAATTCGCGTGTTTACCACCTTTCTGGGTGGCGGCTTTGGCGCCAAGACCGAGCAACTGGCCAATGCCGAAGCGGCGATGCTCAGCAAAATTATGGATAAGCCGGTGAAGGTGATGTGGAGCCGCGAGGACGATGTGCGGCACGGCGCGTATCGCCCGCTGGCCGCGCAGCATCTGGATGCGGCGATTTCCGCCGACGGCAATATCATCGGCTGGAGTCACCGGCTGGTGGCAGACTCGGTGCTCGCGCGCGCGCGCAAGGCGGCGTGGGATAAAAATCCGGGCGTGGATGAGGCCGTCGCAGCGGGCATGATGCAGCCCTATGGTTTTGCCCATACGCAGCACGAGTATCTGCATCAGGCGGGCGGCGTGCCGGTGGGCTATTGGAACGCGGCGGGCAACGGTTACACGATCTTTGCGGTGGAATCGTTCATCGACGAAATCGCGGCCAGGCTGAGTCGCGACCCGTTGCAACTGCGCATCGAGTTGTTGGCCGATGCGCGCGGCAAGGGGGTTTTGGCGCGCGCGCGCCAGTTAGCGCAGTGGGATAAGAAGCGCGGCGATACCGCGTTGGGTGTGGCGTACAGCCACGCCGGCGGCTGCCACATCGCCGAAGTGGTGGAAGTGTCGGTGAACGCGGCGAGCGGCGCGCTCAAGGTGCATCAGGTGTGGGCCGTGGCCGACGCGGGCGCGGTGATGCAGCCGCGACATCTGCGCCAGCAGCTCGAAACCGGCATGGTGCTGGGACTGTCGGCGGCGCTGCGCGAGCGCATCACCCTCAAGGACGGCGTGGTGCAGCAGTCGAACTTCGCGGATTATCCGCTGTTGCGCATGGATGAAATGCCGTTCATGCACATCGATGTGGTGCAGGGCGCATCCACCAGAGCCGCGCAGATCGCGGGGTTACCGCAGGCGCCGATGGCGCCGGCGATTGCCAATGCGGTGTTTCGGCTGACCGGTGCGCGGCTGCGCGCGTTGCCGATGCTGCCGGAGCGGGTGAAACAGGCGCTACTAGAATCGCCGGTAACGGCAGCGTGAATTTTTCAGGGGAGTAACCATGACAACAATACGTTTGCGGCGGGTGGCGTGCGTGTGTTTGATGGCGAGCTTGGCCGCGTGGATGACAACAGGGCGCGCGCAGGAGCGCCGTACCCAGGCCGAAAGCCGCGACATGCGGCTGCCGGGCAGTAACGATTTGCAAGGGCGCAGCGCTTATCACCCGGTAATCAATTTGCAGAATGGCCGCTGGATTGCCTACGTCGGGCATCATGGTGGGACGGCGTTAAATCCGTTGACCGGCGTGGTGGAAGAAAACGGCACCTCCGTGGTGGATGTGACTGACCCGCGTAACCCCAAGTATCTCGCGCATATTCCGGGCGAACCCGGCGAAGGTGAAGCCGGCGGCGCGCAGATGGTGCGCGCGTGCAATGGCCGCGATTTGCCCAAGGGCGACAAGACCAAGGCGTATCTGTTGCGCGCGTTCGGCCTGACCGCGCGGGAAATCTGGGATGTCGCTGTGCCGGAACGCCCGGTGATATTGACGACGGTGGAGCGCAATCTCAAACACACGCACAAAAATTGGTGGGAGTGCGATACCGGCATTGCGTAACTCGTGTCGGGCGTCAAGGATTGGCGCATACGGCGCATCATGCAGGTGTGGGATTTGTCGGACCCGGCGAAGCCTGTACATATCCGCGGCTTCAGCTTGCTGAGTCATCAACCGGGGTCGAGCGGCCCCATGCTGGGCGAGCTGCACGGCCCGATTTCCACTGGGCCCAAGGGCAATCGGCTGTATCTGGCTTACGGCACCAACCGTTACGGCATGCTGCAAATTCTCGATCGCGAAAAGTTGCTTACGGGCGCGAAAGAGCCAACGGTGGAAAACCTGCTGGCGCCGCAGATTGCCCGGTTGAATCTGCCGGCGTTCATCGGCGCGCACACCACCTTGCCGGTGATGGGCGTGGCGGTGCCGGAGTTTGTCAAGGATGCACAAGGCAAGACGCGCGATTTTGTGTTCGTGGTGAACGAGGCGTTTCGCAACGAATGTTCGGAAGAGCCGCGCCACATGGCGTATGTGGTGGATGTCACCGACGAGAAGAATCCGTTTCCGGTGTCGAACTATCAGGTGGCCGAGACGAGCGGCAATTTCTGCACGCGCGGCGGCCGCTTCGGCGCGCATGCCTCGAACGAAAATCAGCCGCCGATGTACGCGAGGCGCATTTTGTTTTTTTCGTGGTTCAATGCCGGCGTGCGCGCGGTGGATATCCGCGATCCCTATAACCCGAAGGAAATCGGCCACTACGTCCCCGCGACCAATCAATACACTGTGCCGTCGTGTTACAAACACGCCGGAAAGACGCAATGCAAGACCGCCATTGTCACCAATAACGTCGAGGTGGATGACCGGGGTTATGCGTATATGACCGATCGCGCGCACAGTGGCCTGCACATCATCGAGTTGACCGGCAGCGCGCGTGAGGTGGCGAAGTTTAAGTAGCCCATCGCGCTGCGGCGTGTCCCGAGTGCCTGCGAGGCCGCTGCGGTTGTGGCGTATCTCGCGCAATTGATTTATCCTGCGTGCATAGAGGCGGCACCCGCGTACATTGGAGAATGAATGGAAATCACTATCAGTTCGGTTGAATCCACCACGATCGTGGTTGTTCAGGGCAGCGTGGATAGCTTTACGGCCAATCAACTCGCCGAAGCGTTTGACGGCGTGATCAAAACCGGATGCACGCGCTTGATCGCAGATATGGGCGCGGTGGATTACACCAGTAGCGCGGGCCTGCGTTCACTGCTGATAACACTGAAGGACTCGCGCAAACTGGGCGGCGATTTGCGTCTCGCGGCGATGCGCCCGGCGGTGCAGCGCGTGATGTCGCTGTCCGGGTTTACCGGCATCTTCAACATCTATGACGATGTACCCGCGGCGCTTGCCAGTTATAACGCCGGCTGAGACTGAACGCCAATTCTTATGACTAAAAAATCCACTGCGCTCCCCGGCATCACGCTGGTGATCGGTTCGGGCAGCGTGAAATGTGCGGCGGTGCTCGGCGTGGCCAAGGTGCTGGCCGAGGCCGGCATCGGCATCGAGCGCGTGGTGGGTTGTAGCGCGGGGGCGATATTCGCCGGTCTGATTGCCCAGCGGCCTGATCTCGATCAGGCGCGTGATGCGACCATCAATCTGTGGACCAAGGAACTCACCTCCAGGCGCAACAACAAGGCCTTGCTGGCGGCGATGGCGCCAAGGCTGATGGGCTTCAAGGCGTCAAATTTTGGCTTGCGCAGCGACAAGCTGGTCAATCAGCGCTTGCAGCATGTGTACGGCGATCTGCGGATAGAAGACATGCCGGTGCCCTTGCATATTACGGCGACGGATTTTTCCAACGGCGAATTGGTTGAAATCACGCGCGGCCCGGTGTGGAAGGCGATTCGCGCGAGTATCGCCATACCGTTTGCGTTCTCGCCTTTTGAGATTGACGGACGCCTGTTGGTCGATGGCTTTGTATCCGATCCGCTGCCGATCAGCGTGGCGATCAAAAATGGCGCGCGTGTCATCGTCGCCATTGGTTTCGAAAGCCCGTTGCAGGAACGTATTACCAGTGCCGGGCGCTTTGCGTTTCAACTCAGTTCATTGTTGTCGAACAATCTGTTGCGCGCGCGGTTTGCGTTTAACAGCGTCGCGCATCATTCCGAAGTGATCACCATCGTGCCCGAATTCAATCAGCGCATCCGGCTGTTTGATACCGCCAAGATGCCCTACATTATCGAGGCTGGCGCGGAAGCCGCAAGGGAACAGATCGATTACTTACGCCGGTTGCTGGCAAGCGAAAGCAGCCTGGCGGCTGCGGGAGGGCAGGCGCGGGCGGTGGCGTGATTCATTCTGCCGCACGTTGCGACATCGCGTTGCTGGTGGATATAGAAACCGGTGTGCGCGGCGCAAACGGTTTATTCGTGCCCGACCCGGGTGGTGTCGAAGCGCAGGTGCAAAACGCGCTACGGCGAGAGTACGCTCACGTGCCGGTGGCGCCGTTTGATCCGCTGGCGGCAAACCCGCTGAATGAATTGCACGCTCTGCGGCCGCGAATGGTGTTCAACCTTACCGAGTGGATAGACGGCGAACGCGGACGCGACCATGAAATCACGCGTTTGCTCGACAGCTTGCACTTGCGCTACACCGGCAGCGGCGCGGCGGGTTTGCAGCTTGCACGCGATAAAGTACACGCCAAGCAATGCGTGGCCGCGCTGGGGGTGGCCGTGCCCCGGCATTACCAGGTAGGGGCGGTCGCGCGCCTGCAACACCTGCCGCATCCGTTGTTCGTCAAATTGCGCAAGGGCGATGGGTCTGATGCAATCGGAACATCCGCGCTGGTGCGCACGACCGCGCAGTTGCGCGAACGCCTGTGCGTTACCGCGGCACGCAAACAGGGCGCCGTGTTGTGCGAGGAATACGTCGAAGGCCGTGATCTCTTCGTGGCGCTGTTGGGGAATAAGCCGCAGGTTTTGAATCCGCTGGAACTGGTGGTCGGGCGGCAGGGCCGGGGCGCGCCGCGTTTTGCCACCGGGCGCTTAAAGCACGACGACGCCTACAAACGCCGCTGGCAGGTGAGCTATCGCAAGGCGACGCTGCCGGCAGCCGTGTTACGCGACATCAACCAGGCGAGCCGCCGCATTTTTCACGCGCTTAAATTACGCGACTATGCGCGCATCGACTACCGGCTCACACCGGATAACCGGCTGGTGTTTATCGAGGCCAATCCCAATCCCGATCTGGGGCGGCATACCTTCGGGCGCGAACGGTGCTTTGTGGATGTGGCCTATCCGGAGTTGATCCGGCGCATCGTGGCGGCGGCGAAAAGCCGCTATACGAAAGCGAAACGGTAGCGTCAAGCCGTCGCGCCGGCGCCGACAAACCCCTTGGGCAATCCGGCTTTCGCAATCGAGCCGTGAAACGGCTGATCGCCCAGCGTATTTAACGCGGCGCATACCGTGGCGCGTACCTTAAGTAACTGCTGCATGTTCACGCCGGTCTCGATGCCCATCGCTTCAAGCATGAATACCGCGTCTTCGGTGGCGATGTTGCCGCTGGCGCCGGGCGCGTAAGGGCAGCCGCCGAGGCCGCCGAGCGAGGCATCGAACGAACGCGCGCCGGCGTCGTAGGCGGCGGCTACATTGGCGAGCCCCAGTCCGCGCGTGTCGTGAAAATGCGCGGTCAGCGGCATGTCGCCGAGGTCTTGTTTCACCGCCGTGAACAACCGTTTCACCGATGCCGGATCGGCGTAGCCCACGGTGTCGGCGAGGATGATTTCCTGCGCCCCCGCGCGCGCCAGCCGCGTGGCGAGTTTACGCACCGCGTCCTGCGACACCGTGCCTTCAATGGTGCAGCCCAGCGCGGTAGAAAGGCCGCCGACGATGATGGGCTTGCGACCTGGGTGATTGCGCACCATATCCACCATGCGTTCGAAATCCGCTGCGGATTCGTCGGTTGAGCGGCGCACGTTGGCGCGATTGTGGCTTTCGCTCACCGATAACACGTAGTTTATTTTATGCACGCCGAGTTCGAGCGCGCGTTCGGCGCCTTTGATGTTGGGCACCAACACCGCCACCGTCAGGCCGGGCAATGTCAGCGCGTGCGCCACCACTTCAGCGGCGTCGGCGAACTGCGGCAGCAGTTTCACCGGCACGAATGAGCACACTTCCATTTCGCGCACACCGGCGGCGTACTCGTCGCTGATCCATTGTTTTTTGATCCCGGTGGGGACAAAGGCTGAAATGCTTTGCAGTCCGTCGCGGGTGCCTACTTCGGTGATTTTGACTTGAGGCATGATCTTCTCCCTAAACTCAGGTTATTCCGTAGCGTGCGCCATGCGCACGAAATGCAATGCGTTTGTCGTGCGCACAACGCACGCTACTTGCCGGTAAATTTGGGCTTGCGCTTCTCGCCGAACGCACGCACGCCTTCGAGCCGGTCTTCGGTGACCACGGTGCGGTTATACGCTTCAATTTCAATCGCGAGGCCGGTGCGTAAATCAACATCCAGCCCGCGGCGGATTGCGGTTTTGGCCTGACGCAACGACACTGGCGCGCTGGCGCATAGTGCGCGCGCGGTTTCCAGCGCGGCGGGCATCAGCGCCGCCGGTTCAAACACGCGGTTGACCATGCCCCATTCGTAGCCTTCCTGCGCGGTGAATGCGCGGCCCGTAAGGATCAACTCCTTGGCGCGGCGTTCGCCCACCGCGCGCGGCAGGTTTTGCGTGCCGCCGCAGCCGGGCAAAATGCCCAGCGTGGTTTCAGGCAGCGCGAAACGCGCCGCGCTTGAGGCATAAATAAAATCACACGCCAGCGCCAATTCGCAGCCGCCGCCAAACGCCGCGCCGTTCGCCGCCGCGATCACCGGCGCGGTGCAGTTCATGATGGCGTAGTACGCCTCTTCAAAAATGGCGTGCTGCACGCGCCATTGCTCGTCGGTCATGCCGTTGCGTTCTTTCAGGTCACCGCCAGCGCAAAACGCCTTGTCGCCGGAGCCGGTGATCAACACGCAGCGCACATCCCGCGGGTGAAACGCCAGCGGCGCGAATATCTCGCGCAGCTCGATGCCCATTTGGGTGTTGAGCGCGTTGCGCGTTTCAGGGCGATGCAGCGTGATGTGCAACAGCCCGTCACTGGATTGTTCGACTTGCAGGGTTTGTTGTGTCATAAACGCGTCATAAAATGTTGTTTAAAAACAAATGGTTACGTGTGCTGTCAATCGATGCGCGCGCCGGAGGTT
>CAMDDY010000054.1 GCA_945893125.1 Bordetella parapertussis | reverse complement strand
TACTACGTGCTCAATGGCTCGGCACGCGGTTTTACGGGCGCACCAATTCCCGCGAAACCGCAGTCACATGTCGCACCATGGCCGCGGCGACACGCGTGAGCGGCGTATCGGCTCGCGTGTACAAGCCCACCGTCACCGACGGCATTGCTTCAGTTACCGCTATTTCCTGCAAAAATTCGCTGGTGGGCGGCCGATCAACAAAATGCCTCTGCATCAGGGTCAGCAGGTCGCTATTGGCGAGCAGTGTCACGATACTCAGGCTGCCCTGGCACTGAATAATCGAAACCGGATTGACGCATCCAATGCCTTGAGGGACTTTTGGAAGAAGGCAAAATCGAGCGACCCATTGCGCACGTCCGCCAGCACCGGCGCGCCATAGCCTTCGATAACGCGTATGCGCGCCAGCGGGTACTGGCGGCGAAAGCGCGCGATGGCCTCGGGCAGCACGGCGGCACCGCCGGCACGACCCGTGCTGAACGTAACCGTGCCCGCGGCCGATCCGCCCGTTTGCGCGGCTTCTTCGCTGGCCTTGCGCAATTCCGTGGCCGCCGCTTGCGCGCGCGCATGGAACGCGCGCCCGGCGGGGGTGAGCACCACGCCGCGCGAGCTTCGGCCGAGAAGCTGCACATGCAATTCGGTTTCCAGTTCGCGCACGCTATTGGAGAGCGTCGGCTGCGAGACACCGAGTTTGCGCGCCGCCGCCCGCACGCCGCTGCATTCCACCACCGCCAGAAAATCCCGTATCTGCGTGAGTCTCATGGTGATAACCGTGTGCCTATCGCTACCAAAGTTTGAACATCTTACGCGGTCATACTGCGTTTGCTCTAATGCGAGGTGTGACCGGCACAATCGATATTAATATATCTATCTGATTTTACAGGATTAAATGAAAAACTCTCTGCTCGCATTAGTAGCGCTACTGACGTTCGCGCCCCACGAAAACGGGCACGCGCAAACCTATCCCACGCGGCCGATCCGCGTCATTGTGACTTATCCGCCGGGTAGCACGAATGACATTATCGCCCGCATCATCGGCAGCAAACTGACCGCGCAACTCGGACAGCAGGTGGTTGTGGATACGCGCCCGGGCGGAAGCGGTGTGATCGGCGTCGAACTTGCCAAGGCGGCGCCGCCCGACGGTTACACGCTGTTGATGGCGAGTTACCCCACCTTTGCCTTGCTGCCGGCGCTCAAGCGCAACCTCTCTTACGATCCCGACAAGGACTTTATCGCGTTATCGCGCGTTGCGTCGGGCGCCTATGTGCTGGGCGTGCATCCTTCGCTTGGGGTCGCCACGGTTGCTGACCTTATAAAACTCGCCAAGGCGCGCCCCGGTCAGCTCAACTTCGGTTCATCAGGCAATGGCTCGATTCAACATCTGGCTGGCGAAATGTTGAATGTACTGGCTGATGTAAAGACCGTACACGTGCCCTACAAAGGCGCCGTGCTGGCGCTTAACGATCTAATCGCGGGACAGATCCAGTTCGTCGTGGCGGGTCTGTCCATTGTCATGCCGCACACGAAAACAGGAAGACTCAGGATGATCGTTACAACGGGTGCGAAGCGCGATCCCTTGCTCGCTGAACTGCCGACGATGAGCGAAACCTTGCAAGGCTTTGAACTCACCTCGTGGCAGGGCATGGCGGTGCCGGCGAAAACGCCCGCCGTTATCGTGAACAGGCTGTACACAGAAATCGTGAGGGCACTGCAATCGCCGGACCTGCGGGAACAACTCGCCAAACAAGGCGATTTGGTGCACACCGAATCTCCCGCGGAATTTAAATCCTTTATCAAATCCGAACGCGAACGCGCCGCTCGCATCGGACGGCAAACCAACATCACACTCGACTAGCGTCCCCGAAATCTGTTTTCTTATCGATGGGACGTAAGCCCAACATGGAAGCCCGAAATTTCCTGTTCGTAATGCTTGACCAGTGGCGCTGGGACCATTTGTCGTGCGCCGGCCATCCGTTTCTGAAGCCCCCCTCGTTTGACGCGCTTGCCAGGCGTGGCGTGCGGTTCACCAACGCCTATGTGCAGTCTGCGGTGTGCATGCCCTCGCGGATGAGTTTCTACACCGGCCGTTACATGTCGAACCACGGGGCTACGTGGAACCGCGTGCCGTTGTCGGCCGCGGAAACGACGTTGGGTGAATTGCTTCACGAGGCGGGCATTGATTTTGCGCTAAGCGGCAAGACCCATGTATTTCCGGACTTGCGGGGGCTGCAGCGCCTTGGGTTATACGTACCTGGCACCGATATGACACCGCTTGGAAAACTGATCGCCAGCGGCGGCTTTGCAGAAATCGATCGCTACGAGGGGCATGGCGGCGCGGAAAAGTCGGCCTACGCCACGTGGCTGCGCGCCAAGGGCTACGCAGGCACCGAGCCGTGGTCGGACTTCGTAACGAGTGCGAGTGACACGCTGGGCCGCAAAGTTTCGGGCTGGCAAATGCGCAATGCGCGATATCCCGCACGGGTTGCTGAAGAACATTCCGAAACGGCTTACACCACGGATCGCGCGCTGGATTACCTGCGGGCGAAGGGCGATAGTCCCTGGGCGATGCATCTGTCTTATATCAAGCCGCACTGGCCGTACCTTGCGCCCGCGCCGTATCACGCGCTCTACGGTGAAGAAACGATCCTTCCGCCGGTGCGAAACGCGGCGGAACTCAACGACGCACACCCGGTCGTGGCGGCCTATCGCTCTTCGCACGACGCATGCATTAACTTTGCCCGCGACGAAGTATGGCGCACCGTCCGCCCCACCTACCAGGGTCTGGTCACACAGGTCGATCAGCATCTGGGCAGAATCTGGCGTTTTCTTGAAACCACCGGCCGCTGGAAGGACACGCTGGTGGTGTTCACCTCAGACCACGGGGATTTCCTCGGCGACCACTGGCTGGGGGACAAGGAGTTACTCTATGACACAGTGGTGCGCGTGCCCATGATCGTGTTCGACCCGCATTCGGCGGCGGACGCGACGCGTGGAACGGTGGACGAGCGCTTGGTGGAGGCCATCGACGTCGCACCCACCGCGTTGGAGAGTCTGGGCTTGCCGGTGCCGTGGCAAAAAATGGAAGGCAGGTCCCTGCTCGCGCTGACGCGGGGCAGCGTGACGACATGGCGGGACGCGGTGTTCTCCGAACTCGATTATGGTTTTCGCGCGGCGCGGCGCACGCTGGGCAGAGAGCCGTCGGCGTGCAGGGCGTGGATGGTGCGCACCCATCATTGGAAGTACATCGAATGGCAGGATTTCCCGCCGCAACTATTTGACCTTGTGAATGACCCGGACGAACTGAACGACCGGGGCCAGGATCCGGCGCTCGATCCGCTACGGCGAGAATTGCGTGCCCGCCTGTGGGAATGGCAGTCGCGCCTGAAGCGCCGCACCACATTTACGGATCATGAAGTCGAGACGGTAACCACCGAATCTCAATCGGCTGGGCTCGGGCGGTGGTGAAGCCAAGGAGATCGGCGAAGTTAATCATGGATGCGCGTATTCCGCTGCAGTGAGGCTGTCAGGAGCGCAAGGCATTACAGCGTTAGCGGTTTGCGACGTTTCAGTAGTCACACTTGCCGCCCATGGCCATGTTGTGTAGACTAATGTGTAAGGAGTGACACATGGCCACCAATCTTTCTCTCGACCCTGATCTGCTTGAGCGCGCGCTTGAGGTGAGCGGCGAGCGCACCAAAAAAGCGGCGGTAACCCGCGCGCTGGAAGAGTTCATCCTGCGGCGCAAGCAAAAGGGTTTGCTGGATCTAATGGGCAAGCTCGAATGGGATAAATCCTTCGACTACAAGGCCGAGCGTTCCCGCTCGTGACCTTGTTTGTCGATACCAGCGTCTGGTCGCTGGCGTTTCGGCGCGATGCGACGTCCGGTGCTGCCGAGGTGCTTGCCTTGCGCCAGGCACTCGAAGGCGGTGACACGGTAGTCACCACGGGCGTGATTTTGCAGGAGCTGCTGCAAGGGTTCTCCGGGCCACGCGCGCGCAAGGACATCATCGACCGTTTTAGCGCCTTGCCGCTGCTGATGCCGGATCGTCAGGATCACATTGACGCTGCCGAATTACGTAACCAATGCCGGCGCTCGGGCGTGCAAATCGGCACCATAGATGCCTTGCTTGCCCAGCTTTGCATACGCCACGCTATAACGCTGTTGACGACCGATAAAGATTTCTCCCACGCGGCTTCATGCTGCCCGCTGCGGGTGTGGAAACCATCGCGGCAGCAGCCGTAGGATGGGTGCAACCCATCACAAACGGCGCTCCACGCTCCAGCGCCAACGCAACGTGGCAATTGATTTCACCTATTTGCTATTTGCTGGCACGCGAGCTTGCTTTGTGATGGGTTGCACCCATCCTACGTACTGAACCAACGAAATGGAATTGGTATTTCAGGTTAATGTAAGGCCGCATCGGCAGTAATACCTACACCGCAATCGACTTCCACTCCCGCCCCAACCGCTCCGCAGTCCGCCAAGACAACGCCTGAATGGTCAGCGTGGGATTGCGCGCCCCGCTGGTACCCATCACCGACCCGCCCATCACACCGAGGTTCGGAACTTCGTGCGCAAAGCCCCAACGGTCGCAGGTGTTGGTGGCTTTGTTATCACCCATGCGCGTGCCGCCGATGGCGTGGGTGGAAGGCCCCATGGTGCCGACGGGGGCGGGCGTGGTGTCTATCGCGCCGGCTTCCATGAACCACTGTTTCATTTTCTCCTGCAAATAAACGCTGACCTTGCGGTCGTTTTCTGTCCAGTCGGCGGTGATGCGGATCACGGGATTGCCGATCCGGTCTTTCACCGCGGGATCGAGGTCGAGCACGTTGTCCTCGAATGGCAGCGTGGTTTTTTGCATGGTGGCGAGATTCCAGCGATCGGCGTTTTCCTTGACGAACGCTTTCCATGCCGAGCCCCAGGTGGGCTTGCCGAATGTCGGCATGTTCGCCGCGTCGATCGGTCGACGGTCGGAATACACAAACAAGTTGCCACCACCGATAAAATCCAGCGCGCCGTGATCGAAGTTGTCGTCCGCCCAGTTGTCGAGCGCGACACCTTGCCCTTGCGTGCCGTACCAGTTGTTGATGTTCTTTGGAAACAGCCCGATCAGCCGCGAGGACGTGTTGTGCGTCATGTAATGCCGTCCGACCTGGCCGTTGTTGTTGGCCAGCCCATTGGGGAACGCTTTGGATTTTGACATCAGCAGCAGGCGCACGTTTTCATAGGTGTAACTCGCCAGCAGCACCACGTCGGCCGGCTGAAAGTATTCGACGCCATCCTTGAGATAGGTGACGCCGCTGACGCGCCCGGTCTTGTCGTCGATGTCGATTTTGGTGGCATGCGCGCGCGTGACTACGGTGAGGCGTTTGGTTTCCTGCGCCTTGGGGATGGTGGTGATATGCGGCCCGTTTTTCGCCGCGACGTGACAGCCGCCGCGCGTGCAATAGCCGTGATACAGGCAAGCGGAGCGCCCGCCGTACGGCACTGAGTTAATCAGCGCCGCGCCGGGAAACGGCGCCCAGCCGAGCTTTTTGGCCGCGCCGAACATGTGCTCGGTAAATTCGGTCAGCCGCAGTGGCGGCATGGGGGACTCGCGGCTGCGCGGCGCTTCAAAAATGTTGCCGCGCGGATCGATTTTGCCCTTCACGTTGCCCGCCTTGCCCGACACGCCCACTTCGTAATCGACCTTGTCGTAGTACGGTTCGAGTTCTTCGTGCCCGAACGGCCAGTCTTCGACGGTGCAGCCCTTGGGGATGCGCGCAGCGCCGTAGCGGCGCGTGGTTTCACTCGCCACTTTGAAATCCCACGGGTTAAGCCGCCACGCCTGCGCAAAAAAATGCAGCGTGGTGCCGCCGACGGCATTCATCATCGGATGCACCGCCGGGCGCGGCGAGTACGGCGCGGCGGCATTGCGCCGGTGGGTGGGCACTTCGGTGTTGGCTTTCTGTACCGACTGCGGCCAGCCGCGAAAGTTATTGCGCAATTCATCGGGCGCAAAATCGCGCGCATGCAGCCAATCGCCAGCTTCAAGGCCCACGACATCCAGACCCGCGCGGGTGAGCGGCAGTACTGCCGTGCCGCCTGCCGCGCCGAGACCAACAACCACTACATTGGTTTTTTTCAGATTAGTGGCCATGACCGCCTCCGCGCTTGCTGAACATCGCTTCATCGTAGGCGGATTTTCGCAGCGGCTTGGGCGGCTTGCTCATGCTCTGCTCGTCGGGCGCCACCACCATGCGTATGCCCGGATAGCCGAGCAAATCCCAGCCGATAAAGTTGGCGTTGCCGCCGTAGTACGGATCGCTGAACGTGCCTTGCATGGTGTGGTTGCGCACCATGTTGAAAAACGCCGCCGAATTCGGGCGGAATTCCTTGGCCACGTTTTTTTCCAGATCAGTGAGCACGGCATCCTGATCGCGTGCGTTGAGCTTGATAAACGGCGCGCCTTTTGAAGATTGTGCGTATGCATCAAGTGCTGCGAGCCCCGACACATAAGCAGGCTTGCTTGAGGCGAGCGGCCCGGTAAGGGCGCGGTCGATGTAGTGCGCGGCGCGCGCTTCGGATGCGCCGGGGCCATTGTCATCGGTGGGAATGATGCGTGCGACGATGGCTTCGAGCACATCCGCTTCTGCCGCAGTGAGGGTTTCGAGCGCCTCTCGTAGATTGGGCGGCGGCGAGGCCGGCGGTTTGGATTGCGCCTGCGCGGGCGTCGTCAAGTCGGTTGCGGGGATGAAGGCTGCCGCGCTTACGGCGCCCGCTGCACCCACGCGTTTCATCATCTCGCGCCGGGCGAAATTACTGGGATCGTTCTTATCTTTTGTTGACATGGTGCTTTCTCCCTTATGGACTGCGCAGGAACGGCGGTGGTATTACTGGCTTGTGAGCGCCCTGAATGTTTGCTCCAACACGTTATCAGCATGCGCAAGTTGGTCTTTGGCGTCGCTTAGCCACGCCAGGTCCGCGGCAACGTCCGCGCGTGCTTGCGTCAGCATGCGGTTCACTTCGCTGATTTGCGGTCCGCCGATGCCCTTGCGGCCGAACACCATGTATTCGGCGCTGATCACTTCGCGGAAAGCAGCTTCGCTCAACGGCAGCGCCTGCTGCGTTTGTTGGCGATAAATGCGCGCGGCTTCCGCGTACGGAATGTCGTTTATTTTGAGTCGGTTGCCGCGGCCGTAATCGGTGAGCTTGGAGGCAAAATGGTGGCCGATACGAAACGGCACGTCGGCTTTTTGCATCAGTGCATCGGCGATTTCGGTGGTAGTGGAGTAATCGGCTTTGACTTCGGCCAGCGCGCGTTCTTTGTTGACCACCAGGCCGCTCATCACTTGTGCCAGAAGTTTAAACACCTGCAAGGCGCGCGCGCACGGCACCGGATCATACATGCGGTAATCGAACATGCCGGTGCGGTTGTTGTGCGAAATCAAAAACACCGTGTGCATTTCGCCGAGCAAAATACTGCTTTGCGCGCGCAGTTGCTCCAGCGCCGCCGGGTTGCGCTTTTGCGGCATGATGCTGGATACACCCGTGAGTTCGCCGGTGGCGAGTAAAAACCACGGCATCGGATCGGCGTACTGCGTGTGTATGTCCTGCGCGAACTGGCCGATTTGCACGGCGGCTATCGACAACGCGCTCGCCACATCCAGCGCACTGTCCACCGGCGCCAGATGATTGGCGTCGTAGGCGTTTTCCAGCAAACCGTCGAAGCCCAGCAGCGCGGCAAGGCGATTGCGATCAAGCGGAAAACTGGATGTCGCCAGCGCCGCCGCGCCCAGCGGATTACGGTTAATGCGCTGATACGCTTGCTGTAGTCGCTCGGTCTCGCGCGCCAGCGCCGCCGCGAGTGCATGCAGGTACTGCGCAAACGTCGTGGGTTGCGCCTGCACGCCGTGGGTGTAGGCGGGGATGATGGTCCCGGTGTGTTGTTCGGCGAGCGCCAGTGTTTTTTCGCGTGCGGCGATCAACGCTTCGATTTCCTGCACCAGCCCGTCGCGCAGGTTCATGCGCGCGATGGTCGAAGCAATGTCCTGCCGGCTGCGCCCGCTGTGCAGCCGTGAGGCATCCGCACCCACGGCGGCGATCAAACGCGGTTCGTAATCGAGATAATCCGCCGAACGGCGCGGCACGCCGCTTTTGCGTGCATCGTCGATCACGGTTGCAATGCCCACCGCGATGCGCGCCGCCGTCGCGCGCGGCACGATGCCGCCCTCGGCCAGCATCACGATGCACGCCTTGTTGATCTGATCGAGAAACTCCGGCGAGCGTCCGCCGCTGCGAAACGCTTCGTTGATATCCAGAGCGCCGCCGTGTTCGGGGGCGGGCGTCGTGGTGCGGGTCATGGGGCTGGTCTTACCTTTGTGCGGAAAACCACAATTTCTTGATCTGCACCTTGCGGAATTTAATCGTGCCCGCGCCATGCTGAAGCGCGATGGGCCCAATGGCGAATTGTTTGTGATCGAGTTCGGCGGTCTTGACGCCGTTCAGCATGACGGTGATTTTTGTATCATTGGCGGTGATATCGTAGGTGTTCCACTGATTGCCTGCCTTGAGCTCAGCCAGCACCTTGGCGTGATGCACGATGCCGCCAGTGCCAAACGACGGATCGGGGCGCTGATCAAAAATGTTGGCCTCGTAACAGCTTTTGTCGGTGATTACTTTCGGATTGGCGCAGCGCATAAAGATGCCGCTGTTGGCATCGGGGCTGGACCAGAATTCCACGCGCAATTGGAAATTGGCATACAAATCCTTGCTCACCAGAAACCCGGTGTCCTTGCCGCGCTTGTCGGCCTGGATCGTGCCGTCCGCCGCGCTCCAGTTTGAATTGCCGACGGCGTTGAAATTGTCCATGCCCTTGTCGCCGTCCAGTAACGTGATCCATCCATCGTTGGATCGGGTGGCGCAACCGGCGATGGTGAGCACGACGGCGAGCAGAGCAGTGGCGACAACGGATAGGCGTTTCAATTGGGATCTCCTGTGGGGTGAGTGAAACGTGGGAGGAAAGGCGGTGTGCAGGGCGCGGGAGAATTCTGCGCCGCTGCGAGGCGATGTCAAGCACGCTCGTGTGGTGTGATATTAAAAACACAAATAAAACAATAACTTACGGAATAACTGCCAAGGAGCGTATTGCCGCATTTCCGCCTTGTCGAATGCTTACGGCGTGACTGGCAGCACCGGCGCGCGGCCGACGAGTCTTTCAAGGTCCGCGAGTTCCTGATTGGTGTGATTGATGACGGGTGCTTCCAAGATGGAACGCCCCGACAGCACGCGTGCAAAAATGTAGTTGGGCGTGTGATCGCGCGCGACGACCTGTTTCTTCGAGCGATAGGTGACGCACTCGAGATCCACCGTGCCATAACACGTGCAGACGTAGGTGAGCACCGGGTTTGCCTCGACATAAACCGCCGTGCCGCGAATGCCGATGGTGGCGGTGGTGGTTTGTACCTGGCGCGGCGCGGACTTGCGAAACGCGCCGAGCAGCGCGCCTGTCAGCACATGCAGGCCGCGCACCAGCGCTGAATCCGGCGCGCCGTCAAAAGTCACCGATGTCAGCGGACGCAGGCGAAAAGCGTCTTCGCCGATGGCCAGTGTCAACGTGCTTTCAGGCCCGGTCAGCACGCGGTCACCGGGCCGTATCACGGCGCCCGGCGCCGCGCGCTGACCGTTGATATAGACCTCACCCATGGCCGCGACGGCCTGTGCGTGCGCGCCATGGCCGGGGTACATCAAAGCAGTGGCGGTCGCACCCAGGAGCGTGCGCCGCGACGGTGAAAATTGCATTTGGGCAGGTGTCATCAGGGTACTTTTCGGGTTTGGTTAAACATCGGTCGGCGCGGCGAATCATCCCTTACACCGGTGCCGGTACGCGGCGGAAATCTCGCGCGAGAAGGATAGAAGCAAAACAGGACTACTGGATGGCGATCCCCGCCGCCTTGATCACCTTCCCCCACCTATCCATCTCGCCGCGAAAAAACACATCGAATTGCTCCGGCGTATTGAGCACCACGTCGTTGCCTTCGCGCAGCAGGCGTTCGCGTACGTCCGGCGCCGCGTAGCCGCGAGCGATTTCCTGATTTAGCCGCGTGATGATGTCCTTCGGCGTTGCGCCGGGCGCGGCGACGCCGGTCCATGGGCTGGTGTCGAAGCCGGGGAGTGTTGCTCCCACCGGCGGCACGCCGGGCAATGCGGCGGTGGGTTTCGCGCCGCTCACGGCGATGGCGCGCAAACGTCCGGCCGTGATTAGCGGCAGCGCCGGCAGTACTGCGCTAAACACCCACGACACATCACCGCTCATGAGCGACGTGATCGACGGCGCCGTGCCCTTGAACGGTACATGCGTCATGCGCACATTGGCCATCAGGCGCAGAATTTCGCCGCCCAGATGCGTAGAAGTGCCATTGCCCCCCGAGCCAAAGGCAATCTGATCGGGCCGCGCCCGCGCGAGGTCAATCAACTCGCGCACGCTGCGCACCGGCAGCGACGGATGCACCACCAGCACATTCGGTGTGGATACCAGTTGTATCACCGGCGCCAGATCACGCAGTGTGTCATAGGGTAATTTGCGCACGAGGCTCGGCGCGGTGGCGGTGCTGGTGGAAGTCATCACCAGGGTGTAGCCGTCGGGCGCGGATTTCGCCACGATATCGGTGCCGATCACCGAGCCGCCGCCGGCGCGGTTATCCACGTTGACTTGCTGCCCCCATGCCTCGGTCAGCTTTTGCGCGACCATGCGCGCGAGGATGTCGGTGGAGCCGCCGGGTGCGAAGGGGGCGACGAGGCGTATTGGTTTTGTCGGGTAGGTCTGCGCATGCAGTGTGCCGGCTGTCAGGCCCAGTGCCGCGAGCGCGGCATACACGGCAAATGCCGTGATTCTGCAGGCGGCTTTCATGCGGATCGATGCGTTGTGTGAGGGTTGCGTGACAACATATCATTCTCCGCGAATACCGGCATCCTTGATCACCTTGCCCATGCGAGCGATATCGGCCTTCATCACGGCGGCAAGTTGTTGCGGCGTGCCGGCGACGACTTCATTACCGGCGGCGAAACAGCGCTCTTTCACCTCGGGTTTGTTCAGGGCGCGGGATATTTCCTGCTGCAGCTGGTTGATGACGGCCGCGGGTGTTGCCGCCGGTGCAAACACCGCGAAAATGGTTTCCGACTCGTAACCCGGCAGCATAGCCGCCACCGTGGGAAACCCTGGGAACATGGCGGAAGGGCGTGCGCCTGTTACCGCCAGCGCGCGCATCTTGCCGGCTTTGACGTGCGGCAACAGCGCCGCGCCGGAAGTAATCGTGAGTTGCACTTCTCCGGCCATCAGCGCCGTAAACATGGAACCTTGACCCTTGTAGGGAACGCGCACCATCTCAACGCCGGCCATGGCCTTGAACATCTCCACGGCGAGATGCGTGGTGGAGCCCGAAGTCGACCCGCCGTAGTTCAGCGTGCCCGGACGAGCCTTGGCCAGAGCTATCAAGTCCTTGACAGACTTGACCGGCAGCGAAGGGTGCACCACCAGCATGTTCGGTGCGGTGGTGGCGAGGGTGACCGGCGCGAAATCACGCACGGGATCATAGGGCACGGATTGCAGCAACGGCGCCACCCAAAAAGTTGCGGCATAGACCAGCAGCGTATGTCCGTCGGGCGGCGCTTTGGCAACGATCTCCGCCGCCACTGAAACATTGCCGCCGCGATTGTCGACTATCGCGGGCTGCTTTAAGGTGTCGGTCAGACCGAGTGCCACCAGACGCGAAACAAAATTCGTTCCACCGCCGGCCTGTGCAGTCACGATGCGGATGGATTTGTTTGGGAAAGTCTGTGCAGTAACTTCAGCGACGCCCAAGGCAGATGCCGCTGCCGCTGCCGTTATCGCCCATGCCCCCGTACGCACGCTCGTAGTCTTCATTGGCCGGTGTGCATCAGCGTGCGCGCGCGGGCACCCGCACGCCCGCGGCCCGCGCTTGTTCCTCGATTTCGGGAATACCCAGCCGCAGCAGCGCATCGCAATAGCGCTTGTAATCCGCCGGCGGCGGCATACGGTAGGGTTCGCGCAATCCGCCTTCGCCGCCCGGCAGTTTCAGCAAACGCATCGCCATCTTGAGCGCACGCGGCACCGATGGCGACCATTGCGCCAGCAGATCGCCAAAGCGCACGATGTTCGTGGTGAGTCCCGCCAGTGCCTTGAAATCCTTCGCTTCAAAGGCCTCGACATAGCGCCGCTGCGTTTTGGGAATGATGTTGGCCTCGGTGCCGAACACGCCGCCCGCGCCCATCATCAGTTTGTTGAGCGAGCCGTTCAGATGCACGTAGATCGGGATATCACGCTTCAGACGATCTTTCAGTTGCAGAAAAAAGGCATCGCCGCCGTAACTCAGATTGATCGCCTCCACGTTGCGGTGCCGGTTGCACACATCCGCGATGACCGACGCCTTGGGCATGTAGCCCGTGATCGGCAGGTTGACCGCCAGCGACATCGGATGTTTGATGCCGGCCAGCACTTCGTTGAAATACTGCGTCAGTTCAAGATCGGTCGGCTTCATGCCGTGCCGGCTTGCGAGGCCGTAAATACTCACCAGTTCCGCGCCGGCCTTAATGGCCTGAAACACGTATTCGCGCGTGGCGCGTACCGTGTATTGCTCGGGCGGATTGGCGTAGACGGGAATCTTGCCTTTGCATTGCGACAAACCAATTTCGTAGATGCGCTGAATTTCATCCCACAACACGGCATGGGTTTCGCCCGCGCCTGCGCTGCCCAGATAAATTCCGATTTTCGATTTGACGAATCGTTCCAGCAGCGCGCACAGCGCATCTTCGTCGAGCGCGCCGCGTTGGGTGAACGGCGTGGCAATTCTGCAAAACGATCCGATGTGAGCCATTTTTACGCTCCTGTGAATACCGTTGAGGTTGATCGACGCTGTAAATGCAAATGCAACGTTAGCACCAGTTCAGCCAGCGCGTAAGCCCGCTTAATCGATCCGCATGCCGGAGTCCTTGACGACCTTGCTCCACTTCACCAGTTCGTCCCGGATCAACACGCCGAACTGTTCTGGCGTGCCGCCGATGCTGTCGAAGCTCTGATTGGCGAATCCGGATTTCACTTCGGCGTGTTCTAACGTGCGCGCGACTTCGCGGTTGAGCCGGCTTATCACGGCCGGTGGCGTCTTCGCCGGCGCGAGGATGCCGTACCACGCGGTGGTTTCGTAGCCCGGTAGCGCGGCTTCGGCAATGCTGGGCAGGTTCGGCGTGAACGACGAACGCTTCGCGCTGGTGACCGCCAGCGCGTTGATCCTGCCCTGCTTGACGTGCGGCAACACGGCGGGCTGACTGGCAAACGTGAGTTGCGCCTCGCCCGACAGTGCGGCGATCAGCGCCGGCGCTATGCCCTTGTAAGGCACGTGAACCATGTGGATGCCGGCCATGCTTCGGAACAGTTCGCCCGCCAGATGCGCGGCGGCGCCATTACCGCCGGATGAATACAGTATTTCGCGCGGCTTGGCTTTGGCCAGCGCGATCAGTTCCCGCGTGGATTTCACCGGCAGCGACGGGTGAACCACGAGCACATAGACGGTCGTGGCCACCAGCACCACGGGCGCAAAGTCGCGCAGCGTATCGTACGCGAGCTTGGGATAAAGCGCGGGATTGATGGTGACCGTCGGGGTGGTAAACATCAGTGTGTAACCATCCGCGGGCGCCCTTGCCAGCAGTTCGAGCGCGATATTGCCGCTGGCGCCCGGCCGGTTATCGATGACGATCTGTTGTCCCAGTTGCTCGCCCAGGCGCGGCGCGATCTGGCGCGCCACGATATCCACCCCGCCGCCCGGCGGAAACCCGAGCATGATGCGTATCGGCTTCACCGGATATTCCTGTGCTTGCGTCCCCATCGGAAGACCGCTCAGGATGACCGGCAATATCAACAGTAGTCGCGTGCAAGACATATCTTCTCCGATCGAGGAAACGTTTGGCCGGACGCTCGCCCATTCTAACCGGCAAATTTTAATGCCACGGGAAAAGCATTTTGGCGCAAATTTCGTCCACATGGCGCACCCGCTGGGGCGGGCAAAGATTTTGGCTGTAATATTCCACGATTGTTCCTGCTGGAACCGATTCGAAAGGAGAAACCTGTCATGTCAGTTACATCCGCCTGCGCCGATTTCACCACGCAACTGAAGTTTTCCGATATTCCCGCCGAAGCCGTGAAGTGGACCAAGTGGGGCATGCTCGACTGCACCGGGGTGACGGTCGCCGGGGCCTCGACCGAGCTGGGCAAGATTGTTGACGACTATCTGAAGTTTCTCGGCGGCAATGCGCAGGCGCGCGTGGTCGGTCTCGGCACGTCGGCGAACGTGTCGGAAGCGGCACTGGTGAACGGGGCACTGGCGCACGCGCTGGACTTCGACGACGTGGGCGGCTTTGGTCATCCCACCGCTGTGCTGCTGCCGGTGATTTATGCGCTGGCTGATCTCACCAAGCCCTCCGGCAAGCAGGCCATCGAAGCCTATGTCGCTGGCTATGAAGTCGGCAACTGCCTTGCCGACCGCAGCACCTTCGGCAAGATCGATACCAAGAGCTGGCATCTAGGCTGGCATCCCACCGGCCCGTACGGCGCGCTGGCTGCCACCTGCACGGCGGCGCGCCTGCTGAAACTGACACGCGAGCAGACCATGCATGCCATGGGTATCGCTGCCTCTGAAGCCTGCGGCATCCAGAAGAACTTCGGCACCATGACCAAACCGCTGCACGCGGGGCTTGCGGCACGCAACGGCGTGGTTGCGGCGCTGCTGGCGCAGCGCGGATTTACCGCCGACCCCGACGCCTTGGGCGGCGAACAGGGATTCCTGCGCGCGTTCAAGGGGCCGGGTGATTACACCGAAGAAGCGGTGTGCGCGAAACTCGGCAAGACTTGGGCAATGTCGCGCGGCCTGGTGATCAAGTGGTATCCCGCGTGCTGGTCCACGCATCGCGCCACCTCGGGCGTGATCGAACTGGTCAAACAGCATCGTCTCGCGCCGGATGACATCGAGACCATCGAAGTCGATCTGCGGCTGATCCCGTTGCTGCACACCAATCCGTCCACGGGCCTGCAGGGCAAATTTTCGATGTCGTTCAATCTTGCGCTGGGCGTATTGAAGGGCTGGTCGGAGATTCCCGATTACTGCGCGCCGCGCACGCAGGAATCCGGGCTGCGCAGCATCATGCAAAAAGTGCGTCACGTGCCGGATCCGGCGGACGGCAGCGTCAATGTCACGATAGTGACGCGCGATGGCAAGCGCATTGCCAGCAATATCAAACACGCGCCCGGCGACCCGTCGTTTGGGCTGCAGGAGGAGCGCACGCGCACAAAGTTCCGCGCGTGCGCCGCCTATCGCCTTGCGCCGGAGTCGGTGATCAGCGTGGAAAACGACCTGCTTGATTTGGAGAACTGCGGCAGCATCGCGGGACTGATGGATAGCCTGACCCAGATCGCGTCGCCACAGCGTGCAACCCTCCCGGCATGATGGACGGCGCGGCGCATAAGCGTACCGTTGTCGAGCGCATCGGCGATTACGCAGCCGGCCTGCAAGCGTCGGACATTGGGCCGGAAGTGCTCGACTACACCAAGCGCATCCTGCTCGACTCGCTGGCCTGCGCCTATGGCGGGCTTGAAAGCGAACCCGCGCGCATCGTGCGGCGCGGCGTCTGCGAGCTCGACAGCGGCACCCAGGCGACACTCATCGGCAAAGGCATCAAAGCCAATGCGCAGTTCGCGGCGCTGGCCAACGGTGTGGCCATCCGTTATCAGGATTACAA
>CAMDDY010000053.1 GCA_945893125.1 Bordetella parapertussis | reverse complement strand
CCCGAAGCCGATGCACGCCACGTCGCCGACACCCTGGTGCAAGCCGATCTGTGGGGCCATCAATCGCACGGCGTGCTGCGGCTCGGCTGGTATCTCGACCGCATCCGCAATGGCGTGATGAAGCCGGTGACCACGCCGGAATTCGTGGTCGATGCCGGCGCCATCGCGGTGATCGACGCGCTCGACGGCGTCGGCCACGTGGCGACGATGCTGGCGACGAACGAGGCGATCAAGCGAGCCAAGCTGCACGGCATCGGCGCGGTGGCGGTGCGCAACTCCAATCACTTCGGCACCTGTATGTACTACACCCGGCGCGTGGCGGCGGCGGGATGTGTAGCCATGCTCACCAGCAACGGCGGCCCAGCGATGGCGCCGTGGGGCGGGCGCAAAAAAATCGTCGGCACTAATCCGTTTTCGGTTGCCGCCCCCGTGGATATGGAAGGCAAGCGCGCCCCGTTCGTGGTGGACATGGCCGCCACCGGCGTGGCGCGCGGAAAAATTTATCTGGCTAAAAACAAAAACCTGCCGATCCCGCTCGGCTGGGCGATCAGCAGCGACGGCGCGCCCACCACCGATCCGCAGGAAGCCATCGACGGCATCATCCTGCCCATGGCCGAACACAAGGGCTACGCCATCGCCGCGATGGTGGACATGATGTCCGGCGTGTTGACCGGCAGCGGCTTTTTGTCAGCGGTACACAGCCCCTACAAAACCGCCGAAAAAAGCAACTGCGGGCATTTGATGATCGCGATGGATATCAGCAAGTTTCAGCCGCTCGACCAGTTTCAAGCGCGCATTCAGGCGTTCACGCAGGAAATCAAATCCGTGCCGCTCGCCAAGGGTTTTGAGGTAGTGTTTTATCCGGGCGAGATGGAGAACAACAGTGATGCGAAATTCCGGCGAGAGGGCTTGCAGTTGCCGGAGGATACGATTGCGGATTTGCTGCGGATTGCGAAGGAGACGGGGCTGGAGGCGAAGCTGCCGTATGTGTAACTACATTACAAATTGAATTGCGCTCGGACAGCTGCAATCACGATTTTGAACGGCGCGCTCGCCGCAACGATGTTGCGACCGCGCGTAATTGCTCGATGAATAGCGTAACCGCCGGACTGAGTGTTCGATGTTTAAGCGTAACCACAGCCAGGGGTCGAGATGACAGGCGCAGATCGATAGGCAATACCTTCAGTGACCATATCTTTGCGTTGTAGTGAATAACCGAGTCGGTAAGGATGGTTACGTAACGCCCCGTAGCCAGCAGCCGGTTGCGCAGCATGATTGACGACGAATTCACCCTTTCCGCTGGCACTGCGAGGCCTTTCGACGAGAATGCCTCTGCAATCAACTCACCCACCACGAGATTTGGCGGGAGGATCCACGGCTCATGGATAATATCTTTTAGTGCGATCCGCCGTCGTCGTGCGAGGGGGTTGTTCGCGCCCACCACCACGCGATGGGTGTCGTCGAGCAACGGCTCTATATTGAGATCGTCTTCAACCAGAGATTTCGGACATCTGACCAGAATCAGATCAACGCTTCGTTCCCGCAGCTCATGGAAACCCAATGACCGGGTATCCGGCTGATCGACGCGAATCACAATTTTTGGATATTGAAGGGATAACCGGTCAATGGCCTCCGGCAGCATTCCCGCCGCGAACGTTTCCGGGCACGCCACCCGAACCTCCCCAATCGTCGGGTCAGCGAGGAATTCAATCTCGCGAATTCCTTGCCGGAGTTCATCGAACACCACTTGACCGCGCTTGAGCAGCACGCGCGCGTAGACCGTAGGCTCTATTCCTCGCGGCAGGCGGTCAAGAAGGCGAACGCCCAACGCCGACTCAAGCGACGCGATGGCTTCGGACACCGTGGGCTGAGACATCGCAAGCTGCGCCGCCGCTTTGGCCATGCTGCCACACTGCACAACCGTATCCAAAATGTGCATGTCGCGCAGCCTTAAGCGCCGACCGATTCGATGCTCCCATTCGCGTGATGTAATAGACATAGGAAAATCCTATAGAAACATCGCCAAATCAGAATTCTACTATTACCAGACTGGAATTAGACTCAATCATCCGATATTGAAAAGGCCGTGAATTCAATGCTTCACAGAATGCTATTTTTGTTGTCTTGCGTAATTTGCATTACCACTGCGCAAGCACAATCGGCGGCCTACCCCGAACGAAACGTCCGTGTCGTCATCCCTTTTCCACCAGGTGGGCCACCGGATATTCTCGCGCGGGCGCTTGCCGAACCGTTCCGGGAAAAGTTTCGGCAAACGCTCGTGATCGACAACCGTGCCGGCGCGTCTGGCAACATCGGCGCCGAGATTGTCGCCAAAGCGGCGCCGGACGGTCACACTCTGCTCATAACGCCCGACACGGTCATTACGGCAAATCCTCATGTGATGGAAAAAGCCGGATTCGACCCGGCGCGTGATCTGACGCCACTGACGTTATTGACCCGCATTTCCATGATGCTCCTGTGCCACGCCAGCGTCCCGGCAAAAAACGTGGCTGAACTGGTTGCGCTTGCAGGAATTCAATCACTCAACTACGCATCCGGCGGCACGGGTGCGCCCAACCATCTGGCCATGGAGCTCTTCTCTTTTCATACTGGGGCGAAGATGCGGCACATTCCGTACAAGGGCGCAGCACCCGTCTTGCAGGATTTGCTCGCGGGTCAGGTGCATTGCGCGTTCCTGGGAACACCCGCAGTACTGCCACACATCAAGTCAGGGCGCATGAATGCCATCGCGATCTCATCAACACTGCGCTCGCCGATGGCGCCGCAGGTGCCGACCATCGCGGAGAGCGGCTTCAAGGATTATGATGTCACGTTCTATCAGGTACTGGCGGCCCCAAGACTTCTTGCCGAACCGGTAAATCAGGCGCTCGCTGTGTTTGCAAACAACGCCCTTGCAAATCCCGATCTGCAACTGCGCACGCTCGCACCCATGGATCAAGTCCGCGTGGGCGGCTCGCCAGCCGATGCCGCCAACAGACTCGGAGAAATTTCGATGAAGTGGGAGCGCATGGTAAAGCACATCGGGCTGGGAATGAATCCGCCGCTGTAATCGTTTTAGCCCGTCACAAAAGGATTGACCACGCGCAATTGCCGGTCGATCACCTGCCCGTGCTGTAAATCCTCCGAATACAACACCTTGGCGCCCGCGATCAACGCTGATGCAACCATCATCGAGTCATACAACGAGAACTTGTATCGTTCGCACACCGCCATGCCGCGATCGTGCGTTTCCACGGTGACCGGCTCCACGGCGCAAACGGCTCTTATGGTGTCCAGTATTTCTCTGATATCACTCAACGGCAAGCGCGATTTACGCAGCGCAACTGCGGTAAATTCGTTCAGTACCTGCACACTGATTACGCCTCGCTGCGCGAGCAACTGCTCGATTCGATCTGCCTTGCGCGCATCATCCGACAGCAGATAAAACAACACACTGGTGTCGAAAAACGTGTGCGGCGAATCAGGAACGCTCATTCGCTTCCAGCCGGTCGAACTTGAACGTCGCAGGCAGGCGGCCGCGATATTTACGCAGCCGCGCCAATAGCGCGCGCGCGTCGGCGGTTTTAGTCACCTCAAAAGCCCGCTGGCCCGCGACCTGCAGTTCGATCTGATCGCCTTCTTTGAGTTCAAGCGCGTCCACCACGACCGCAGGCAACCGGACGGCCAGACTGTTACCCCATTTTGCAACTTGCATGGCACACCTCGCTTGGATATACATTTATTATAAAGTATATCATAAGCCATTCGCCCGCCGTTGCGCGCGCTCATGGGCGGGTGCCTTTCTCGCTGAAATCAATCGACCGATCTCGCCTTCTTCACCGCGCACTGTATTCACCACAGCCAGTAAGGCAGGAGCAACCAAACCTACGAGACACGTAGCGTGCGCTGTGCGCACGACAAATCAACTTAAAACCCAAAGGTTGCCCCCCATCGGCAGTCGCCTATGCGACGTGGCGTTGTCGTGCGCATAGCGCACGCTACGGTTACCGGGATCGTTTTCATCCTTCATCCTGCTACGCCGCAAGTGTGCCCTTGTTCCGCCTTCATCCTTAAAAAATCACTCCGCCTTAACCCCCGCCTGCTTCACCACCTTGCCCCACAACGCATGATCCGCGCGGATTTGCTTGTCGAATTCCTCCGGCGTACTCGGCGAAGGCGTCATGCCCAGCGCGCGTATGCGCTCCTGTACTTCGGGCATCATCAGCACCTTGGTCAACCCGGCGTTTAGCTGATTGATGATCGGGCGCGGCGTGGCGGCGGGCGCCACCATGCCGTACCACTCGATCACATTGGCGAATTCCGGAAAGCCCGCTTCCGCCGCCGTCGGCACGTCGCGCAAGGCGTCGATGCGCGTGCCGCCGATGATGCCCAGCGCCTTTAATTTGCCGGAGCGTATATGCGGCACCACCGAGGTGGGATTGGAAATCATGGTGTTGACGTTGCCGCCCAGCACATCAATCACCGCCGGCCCCGCGCCTTTATAGGGTATGTGCGTCAGGTTCACGCCCGCCGCGAGTTTAAAGAGTTCGCCGCCCAGATGCTGCAACGATGCGCTGGATGCAAAGGTGATTTTTCCGGGGTTGGCCTTGGCGTAAGCCGCCAGTTCTTTCAGCGAATTCGCCGGCACGGACGGGTGCGCGGTCATCACCATCGGCTGCTGAGTGTAGCGCGTGAGCCCGGCAAAGTCGCGCACCACATCGTAGCCGACCTCACGAAAAATATGCGGGTTCACCGCCAGCGGGCCCGAGAAGCCGAACAGTATGGTGTAGCCGTCGGGGGCGGCTTTCGCAGCCATGGCGGTGGCGATGCTGCCCTGCGCGCCGCCGCGATTATCCACCACGATTTGCTGCTTCCACATTTCCGTCAGCCGCGGCGCCATGATGCGCGACACCGCGTCAGTACCGCCGCCGGGCGGCGCGGGCACGATCCAGCGTATCGGGCGCGAGGGAAAAGCGGCGTCCTGTGCGAGCGCTGGAATCGCAGGAAACGCCAGAACACAGGCCATGCGGATTAAGCCGTTTTTCATACGTCGCTCCTTGAGAAACTTTGCTGACCGGTGCGAGTATACTCGGACAAAATAGAACCACCATTGAACGGTTACGGGGAAAACCATGCCAGCCTCACTCAAGGGAAAAACCGCGCTGGTCACTGGCTCCACCGGCGGCATTGGCGAAGCCTTCGCGCGCGCGTTCGCGGCGGAAGGCTGCAACGTGATGATGAATGGCCTCGGTGAACCTGCCGCGATTGAAAAACTGCGCACTGACATTGCTGCGGAACACGGCGTCAAAGTCGCCTATCACGGCGCGGATGTCGGCGTGCCCACAGAAATCGAAGCGATGGTGCGCGCAACCGAAAAACAACTCGGTCCCATCGATATTCTGGTCAACAACGCCGTGGTGCGCCACTACCACAAGGTCGAGGATTTTCCCGTCGAAGAATGGGATCGCGCCATAGCCGTCGATCTGTCGGCGGCGTTTCATACGATCAGGCTCACGATGCGCGGCATGAAACAACGCGGCTGGGGACGCATCATCAATATGTCGTCGATTCATGGCCGCATGGCGGTGCCCAACCGCGTCGTTTACGTCACCGCCAAACACGCGCTGATCGGCATGACACGCGGCATTGCGCTCGAATGCGCGGAAAGCGGCGTCACCATCAACGCATTGATGCCGGGCTGGGTTTTGACGCCGCATGCCGAGGGCCAGATCGCGCGGCAAATGAAAGCTGACAACGTGAGCCGAGAAAAGGCGCTGCACACGCTGATGAGCGTGCGCCAGCCGAGTCAGCGCCCGATCCTGCCCTCGGACATTGCCGCGTTCGGCGTGTTTTTGTGCAGCGGCCCCGGCGCGCATATCAACGGCGCATCGCTGCCGATGGATGGCGCGTGGCAAGCCGGCTTCATGGTCACCACCGGCAATTCAAAGTAACGCAACTATTTGTTTTTAAACACTATTTTATGAACAACGTTCCTGCCTGCAACGCCCACGGCGTCGCCATCCCCAAGCTTGGTTTCGGCACGGGGCGCATCGGCGACAAGTCGAATATTGATGCGTATGGCGAACGCGTCGCACACGCACTGACGCTCGGCTATCGCCACATCGATACCGCGTGGAAATACAAAACCGAAAAAGCCGTGGGCGAAGGCATCCGCGCGAGCGGCGTGCCGCGCGATGAAATCTTTTTAACCACCAAGGTGTCGCACGAATATCTGCGCGCCGATGATTTTGCGCGCATGGTCGATGAGAGCCTCGCGAATCTGAAGCTCGATTACGTGGATATGCTGATGATCCACTGGCCCAGTCCGGACCAAATGCCGTTCGATGAAACCATGCGCGCGCTCGGCCGCGCCAAGCGTGACGGCAAAACCAAACACCTGGGTGTGGCCAACTGCAACATCGCGCTGATCGAAGACGCCATCCGCCTGTGCCCCGAGCCGATCATCAACGTGCAGGTGGAGTATCACCCGTATCTCGACCAGACCAAACTGCTGGCGGCGGTGCGCCGGCTGGGGCTGGCGCTGACCGCCTACTGCCCGCTCGGCCGCGGCAAAGTGCTCAGCGATCCGGTGGTGGCCGATATCGCGCGCGCCAAGGGCAAGACGGCGGCGCAGGTGGTGCTGCGCTGGCATATGCAGCAGCCCGACGTGATACCGATTCCGCGCTCTACTGATGCCGGACGGCAGGCGGAGAACCTGGACATTTTTGATTTCACCCTGAATGATGACGAGATGAAACGCATCCACGCGCTGACGCGTGCCGACGGGCGCATCGCCAATCCGCCGGGGCGCGCGCCGGATTGGGACTAAAGCCATATCCGCGAAACCCAACATTCATAGTCGTATGTTCGTTAGTTCAGGGTGATCGCGCCCGACTTGAATACCCTGTTCCATCTTGCGATTTCGCTCTCGATCAATTCCCTGAAGGCTGCCGGAGTGGTCACCGTGACCGCCGCCCCGCTGGCCGCAAATTGTTGCTTGGCGCTCTCCGTGGAAACAGCCTTGGCAATGGCCGCGTTCAGTCCGGATACCATCGCGGCGCCCGCCTTGGCGGGGGCCAGAATGCCATACCATTGCGTCACTTCGTAGCCCGGTAGCGTTTCCGCGATGGCGGGAATTTCCGTTGCAAAGGGCGAGCGTTTTGCACTCGTGACGGCGATCACGCGAAGCCGGCCATTCGCCTTGAACGGCAACACCGTAGGCAACGTCGAAAACGACACCGGCACCTCGCCGCTCAACAACGCCGTCATGACCGGCGCGCCCCCTTTGTACGGCACATGCAGCAATTTGACGCCGCCCAGATGATTCAGCAGTTCGCCCGCGAGATGCGGCCCGCCCGCAACGCCGGTTGAACCAAACGCAACTTCGCGCGGACGTGATTTCGCCAGCGCGATGAGTTCGCCGGCGCTTTTCACCGGCAACGACGGATGCACGGTAAGCCCGTACTCCGACACCGCCACCAGCGATACCGGCGCAAAATCGTTCACGGCGTCATACGGCAGCTTCGTTCCGCTGGCCGGCAATATCACGTTCGGCCCGACGCTGCCCAACCGCAATGTGTACCCGTCGGGCGCCGCGCGCGCGGCGAGTTCCGTGCCGATTTGCCCGCTGGCGCCCGGCCTGTTGTCGACGATAAATTGCTGTTTGGTCACGTCGCTCAACGCCCGGGCCACGATGCGTGCCGCAGTATCCGCTCCGCCGGCGGGCGGGTAAGGCGTAATCAGCCGCACCGGTTTCACGGGATAGGCCTGCGCTGACGCCCAACCCGGCATCAGCGCGGCCATAATCACCGGCACAGCCATCACAATCGTCATCAAAACCGCCATCGCACCATTTATCAATCTCATTTTGCCTGCTCCAGAATTCATGCCGCATGAGTCCGTGGTACGGGCATCAAAATTTGAATCATGCGAATGATATGCTATGCTCGTTTGCAAGTCAGCCAGTGATACTGTCGATGGTCCCCTTGGGCACGGGGTGACGCCCTCAGCCCTCAAACCGAATAGCTTGCCACCATGAGTGAAACACCGTCGCGGGTTCTCGAGGACAGTCAGGGTCCGCGTGCGTCGTTTGACGACATCACGATCGGGCAAACGCTCGGCGAGATGGATTGGCAAATCACCGATGACCTGATTGACCTGCAATGCTTGCTGGATCAGGACTTCGATCCGCTGTACTGCGTGGCGCCCGCCGGTGGCGCGCGTTATGCGCCGCCGCAAATAAGTTACCGTCCGCCGCGCTGGCTGTTTTCGCGGACCTACAATGTGCGCGGACTGTTCGTGGGATGGGAAATGGAGTCTTTCGCGCCCATCCGCTCGAACACCACGGTGCATGTCTCGGCGGTTATTTCGGATAAATACATCAAGAACAATCGCGAGTTCGTGGTGTATCAAGCCGAAGGCAAGGACGCGCGTGGCACACTGCTGTTTCGCAGCAAACGCACCCATGTGCTGGATTTCGTGGAACGCACCGCCCCCCGGCTCGGCGCCGGCATCGATTCCGGCATCAAGCCGGAAAAAATCTGACCGCGCGCCGTCACGCCTCCCTCCTCCACTCAGGACATCCCATGCCGGTTCTCACCTCCACTGTCGCTGCGGGTTTCGAACTGCCTACGGTAGCCAAAAAATTTCGTCTTGAGGATTTCAAACGAGGAGACGAGAAAACCATACACACCGACTACGAAGCCGCGGCGCGCGAGGGCTTGCCCGCGCCGGTCGCCATCGGCCCGCAGGTGGCGGCGCTGACCTTCCGGCAAATGCGGCTGTGCTTCGGCGCGCACTGGCTGACCGGAGGCAAATGGAATCTGACTTTTCGCAGACCCGTCCTGGTCACCGACTTTTGCGTCGCGCGCGGCGTGGTGACGCAAACCGAATTAACCGGCGAACACCTGCGAATTCATTGCGACGTGTGGATAGAAAACCAGAAAGGCGAGAAAGTCATCGCCGGGACCGCAAGCGGACTGATTCCGCTGTGAGTGCGGGCATGTCCGTCGATACCCCTGCGCCGCTGCCGCTCACCGGCATTCGTGTCATCGACCTGACACAGGTCGTCGCGGGACCGTACTGCACGATGATGCTGGCGGATATGGGCGCAGAAGTGGTCAAGATCGAGCGCAGCGGACACGGCGACGACTTGCGCCGCACGGTGCCGTACCGGGGACGCGAAGGACATCAGGACTACTTCAACGCGCTGAACCGCTCCAAGAAGAGCGTCGCCTTCAATCTCAAAGACGATCACGATCGGTCACTGGCATTGCAGTTGATCGAACGCGCCGATGTCGTGGTGGAAAACTTTTCGCCGGGCACGGTTGACCGCCTGGGCGTCGGCTGGCAGGCCGCGCATGCACGCAACGCGCGGCTGGTGTATTGCGCGCTCTCAGGCTTTGGACAAACCGGGCCGTACCGCAACCGCCCCGCGCTGGATCCGATCATTCAGGCCGTGACCGGCATCATGAGCGTCACCGGCGAAGCCGATCGCGACCCCATCATGGTGGGCGCACCGCTAGCCGACGTTATCGCGGGCATGTTCGCCGCCTACGCCATCGTCAACGCGTTACGGCTGGTCACGCCGGACGGTGGCGGGCAGTACATCGACCTCAGCATGCAGGACGCGCTGCTGGCGGCCGTGGGCACGCGCATGGGCGAGACCTTACAGGCGGGCATTGCGCCCGGACGGCTCGGTAACGGCAACCCGCTGCGGGCGCCCGCGAACACCTATCAGACCGCGGATGGCCGCCATATCGCGTTGATGGTGCATGATCAGGAACAATGGCTGCCGTTTTGCCGCGCAATCGGCGTCGAGGCGTGGTTGCACGATGAGCGCTTTCGCACCATGCCGCTGCGTGTGGCCAACCGCAAAGCCATGGACGCCGCGGTCGCGCAACAACTGGCGGTGCACGATGCCGGGGTTTGGCACGAGCGCTTTGAAGCGCACGGTATTCCGCACGCCCTGGTCAACGATTACGCGCAGGCGCTCGACGATCCGCAGGCCGTGCATCGCGCCATCGTGCGCGAAATCGAACATCCCGTCAGCGGCACGGTGCGGGTCGTGGGGCCGCCTTGGAAAATGAGCGCCACGCCGGCGCCCATTGCGCCGCCACCCACGCTTGGGCAACATACCGACGAAGTGCTGCGCGATTGGTTGGGAACGCCACGCGCCGCGGGTACCGCCTCATGAACACGTTCACTGGTTTGCGTCGCATCGCATTGCACGCATTGCACGTATTGCGCGGCCTGATGTTCGCCGTAACGCTACAGGCGACGGGATTCGCCTATGCGCAGGCCTATCCCGCCAAGCCGCTGCGCGTGGTGGTGGCCTCTGCGCCCGGCGGCGGCACCGACTTCGTGGCGCGCGTGTTGTCTCGCCCGCTCAGCGAAAGACTGGGCCAATCCGTGGTTATCGACAATCGCGGCGGCGCCGGTGGCACGCTGGGCACGGATATCGTGGCCAAGGCGCCGCCCGACGGACATACCATCCTCGTGGTGTTCGTTAACTTCGCGATTCATGCCAGCCTTTACGACAAGCTGCCATACGATCCGATACGGGATTTCACACCGCTGTCCACGCTCGCGACTTCGCCGCTGGTGCTGGTGGTCCATCCGCAGTTTCCCGCGAAGACCGTCAAGGAGCTGATTGCCCTCGGAAAAACACCCGGCAGCCGGCTTAATTACGCGGCGCCCGGCCTGGGCTCGCTGGGCCATCTCGCGGGTGAACTCTTCAAGAGCCTGTCCGGCATCAGCATGACGCACGTGGCATACAAGGGCGGTGGTCCGGCGATTACCGCGCTGCTGGGCGGCGAGGTGCAGGCGTATTTTTCAACCATGCCGGCGGCGCTCGCGCAGGTAAAGGCCGGACGCCTGCGGGCACTCGCGGTCACCAGCGCCAGGCGCGCCGCGACCGAGCCGTCGATTCCCACCGCCGCCGAGTCCGGGGTCGACGGTTATGACGTGACCGGCTGGTTCGGCGCCATGGCGCCGGCGCGCACGCCCGCGCCCATCGTGGAACGTCTAAACCGGGAGTTCGTCGCGATACTCGGTTCGACCGAGATGCGCGAGCGCATGGCGAGCGATGGTCTCGATCCGGCGCCGAGTTCACCGCAACAGTTTGCTGCGATTATTCGCGCCGATATCGCCAAGTGGCAACGCATCGTGCGCGATGCCAAAATCAAACCGGAATAAAGGGAGCCGCCAAAATGGACGATGCCGTGCTTTATGAAGTCAAGGATCATGTCGCGTTAATTACATTAAACCGCCCGCAAGCGAAAAACGCGCTGAACCGCGCCATGCGCAAACAACTGCAAGCGGCGTATACAGACGTAAAGTTCAACCGCGAGGTATGGGTGGCGATACTGACCGGCGCCGGTGATACCTTCTGCGCCGGCAAGGATCTGTTTGAAAAGACCGCGCCCGAGGACGAAGACGGCAGCGTCATGTCCAACGACGAACTGTATATTTTTCAACGCAATATCTACAAGCCGATCATTCTCGCCATTAACGGGCCGTGTCTCGCGCAGGGCGGCGGCTTTGCGTTTAACGCGGATATCCTGATCATGTCCGAGCGCGCGTCATTGGGCTGGCCGCAGGTAAAACGCGGCATATCATCGGTCAGCGGCCCCTCGCTGCTGCCGCATTTTGTGCCGTGGAATCAGGCGATGGGTTATCTGATGCGCGGAAAATTCATACCGGCGGTCGAATGTCTGCGCCTGGGCATCGCGAACGAAGTCGCGCCGCACAACGAGCTGCTGGCAACGGCCCGGCGCTGGGCATCCGAGATTCTGGAGAACGCGCCGTTGGCGGTGCACGCGATCAAGGAAGCAGCCCGCCGCGGACAGGAAATCCCCTTCGACAAGCGCGCCTATGTGGCGCGCGATGTGGCGGATCGCGTGCTGCTGAGCGAGGACTCGCGCGAGGGCGTGCTCGCGTTCCGCGAAAAGCGCAAGCCCGTGTGGAAGGGCCGCTGACAGACCCAGCCCGCTGCCGTGCATATGTCTGGTGTATCCTTGCAGGCTACGCGCTTTCAGGGATGACACCTTAATGACCACCGGCCACTCTAACGCTGCGATCCTCGCCTCCGGCATCGTCTACCTGTACCCCGGCACGCGCGCGCTCGACAACGTGTCGTTTGAGATTGAGCGCGGCAGTGTCACCGCGCTGGTGGGCCCCAACGGCGCGGGCAAAACCACGCTGTTGCGCTGTTTGGCGGGGCTCGACCGACCGCTCACCGGCAGCATCACCGTGGCGGGCATCGACGTGCTGGAAGAGCCGCGGCTTGCGCATGCCCACATGGGCTATCTGTCCGATTTTTTCGGGCTATACGACACGCTCACCGTCCACCAAAGTCTCGCGCACGCCGCCAGCGCCAATGGCGTGGCCGACGCAACATTGAATGACACCGTTGCGCGCACGGCGCAACGCCTCGACCTCACCGGCCGTCTCGATCAGCGCTGCGCGGCACTGTCACGCGGCCTGCGTCAGCGCGTGGCCATCGGGCAGGCGATTGTGCATGCGCCCGCGGTGCTGCTGCTTGACGAACCCGCGTCCGGGCTTGACCCGGAAGCACGGCACTCGCTCGCCGCGCTGTTCACGCGGCTGCGCGACGAAGGCATGACGCTGGTGGTGTCGTCACACATCCTCGCCGAGCTCGATGAATACTCCACGCATATGCTGGTGCTGCGCGCGGGCAAGGTCATCGAACATCGCCTGCTGGGCAATACCAGTGCGTCGGTGAACGAACGCCACGTGCGCGTCACGCTCGCCGCACTCCATGCGAACTGGCGCACGACCCTGGATGCCATCGCCAACGTGCGCGTCATCCAGGCCGGCGAACACGATGCGCTGCTGTCGATTCAAGGCGGCGCGCACGAGCAGGCGCGTGTGCTGCGCGAGTTGATTGCCACCGGCGCGCCGGTAGCAGGCTTCGCCGAAGAAACCGAGAATTTGCATCAATCCTATCTGCGCACCATGCAGCCGGAGGCACGCTCATGAACACGGTCAATCCCGAACTGCGGCGCAATCTGTGGCTGGAGTTTTCAACGCACCGCGTGATCGCCGCACCGGTGGTAATCGGCTTGATCGCGCTACTGATGCTGGCGGCTGAAAGCAAGGATGTGCTGCACAACATCACCATGGCCGCCGCGTTCGGTTATGTCGCGGTGGTGCTGCTGTGGGGCACGAAGCTCGCGAGCGACAGCGTGATCGAGGAAGCGCGCGACCGCACGTGGGACGCGCAGCGCATGTCGTCCATCACGCCGTGGCGCATGACGTGGGGCAAGCTGCTGGGCGCGCCTTCTTACGCGTGGTACGTGGGCGGCATTCTTCTGCTTATCTTCATGCTGACCGGCGGCCTGGTGAATATTCCAGTGCTGCGTTATGCCGCGCTGATGCTGTGCGGCGCGATCCTGCTGCATGCGATGGCGCTCAATGGCAGCGTGCTCGCCGCGCGCAAGGGCATGTCGCGGCGCGGCACCGTCACCATGCTCATCGTGATCCTCGCGTTTGCGTGGATGGGCCCCGGCCTGCACGTCATCGATAACATGGAAAAGTCCGTGGCATGGTGGGGCCTGTCGGTTTCGCAACTGAATTTTTCGCTGGGCACGGCGGCGGTGTTCGGCGCGTGGGCGGTACTGGGCGCGTATCGCTCGATGTGCAACGAACTCGAGATTCGCACCACGCCGTGGGCGCTGCCGCTGTTCATGCTGTTTACCGCCGCGTACTTTGCCGGATTTCCCCTGCGGGAAATTCACAGTGCCGGCGACCCGCGGGCGTTTTTCGGCGTGATGGCGACGGGTGTGATTGTTGCGATGGTGTTCAGTTATTCGCTGCTGTTTGCGGAAAAAAGCGGCGCCACCGAATGGCAGCGTCTGCGCGCACGCGTGCAGGCGCGGCAGTGGCGCCGTGCATTGCAGGAAATGCCGTTGTGGCTGGCGGCGTTGTGCGTGGGCATCGTCATGGCGCTGGCGGCGAGCGTCACCGGCAGCGGCAGCGGCAGCGGCAGCGACGGCAGAATGCTGAATCACATCGGCGCCGCGCCGATTGCGTTGATGCTGTTCGCGATACGCGATGCGGCGATTTTTCAGTTCTTTGCGCTGGCGCGCCAGCCGCGCCGCGTCGAAGCCGCCACGCTGTTTTATCTGATGCTGCTGTATGGCTTGCTGCCGGGATTGCTCAAGGCGTTCGGTGCGGATGTGGTCGCGCAATTTATCTTGCCGCCGCTTTCCAATAGTGCGGCGTTCTCGGTCGCCGTCATGGCAGTGCAAGCCGCACTCGCGATAGCACTGGCGTATACCCGCTGGCGCACCATTCATGCGCCGGATGTCACTTAAGGCAATACAATGTAAGTATATGTTTTTATTGACTATTTTTAACATTCCTCAAAGAGGCTGCCCATGCAAGCGATCCGCGCTCTGAGTGTCACCCTGCTGTGCTTGATCTGCGCCGCTGCGTTTGCCCAAGCGCCGATGCCCATCGTCAAGGAAGGCAAGACGGTAAAAATTTCGCCGCATGTGTATCTGATCCCCGACGAGAAAGTCGGCATGGTGCCCAACGTCGGCATCGTTGTCGGCAGCCGCGCCACGCTGGTGATCGATCCGGGTATGGGCCTGAAAAGCGGACAAGCAGTGCTGCGTGAAGTCGAAAAAGTCAGCAAGAACAAAACCGTTTATATCGTCAACACGCACTTTCATCCCGAACACACCACCAGCGATATCGCGTTTCCGCCCAGCGCGAAACTCATCCGCTCCAATGCGCAACAGCAGGATGTCGAAGAAATGGGACTGATGTGGGTTGCGCGATTCGCCAGCCGCTCGCCGATGCTCACCGATGTGCTGCAAGGGGCGAATTTTCGCGCGCCTGCGGAAACTTTTGAGACAGAAAAGACGCTTGACCTCGGCGGTGTGCGCGTGAAAATGCTGCGCCTCGGCCCCGCGCACACGCGCGGCGACACCGCGGTATTCGTTGAAAACGAAAACGTGCTGTTCTCCGGTGATCTCGCGATGAACAAATTGTTCCCCGCCTTCTCCACGCCGCAATCGCGGCTGGCAAGCTGGCTCACCAGCCTCGATGCAATCGACAAACTGCGCCCTGCGCAAGTGATCGGCGCGCATTACGGCATGGGCGACGCGGCGATGATCAGCGCGTATCGCAATTTTCTCACCGCGCTGCGTGACCGCGTGGCCGAAATGAAAAAGCAGGGCAAAACGTCGGACGAAACCGCGACCGCGCTGCGCGAGGAATTCCGCAACAAGTATCCTGATTGGGATCAGCCGCTGCGCATCCATGCGGCGGCTACGGCGATTTACCGGGAAATTCCGTAGCACCCGTTAACAACGCTTGCCGGGTTTGTGATGGGTTTCACCCATCCTACGGACGCTTCTGTAGGATGGGTGAAACCCATCACAAAAATAAGTCCCCCTGACTCCTTGATACCATGAAACCCACCCTCCTCATCTCCAGCAAAGTCATCGCCGAATTCGGCCCGCGCATTAACGACATCCTCGCCGCCGCGCCGAAGCCGCTCGAATTGCTGCCCTTCACGCCCGGCCTGCAACTCACGCCGGCGCAGATCGACCACATCGAAGCCGCCTACTACTCGCGCGATATCTGGGAAGGCACGGAAAAAAGCGCGTTGAGCCCCGCCGCGCAGGCGTTCTGGAACATTATCGACAACACGCAAAACGTGAAGTGGATTGCGGTGTATTCGGCCGGCACCGATCAACAGCGTTATCAGAACGCCATGAAGCGCGGCATGCGGCTGACCACGGGCGCGGGCGCGCAGGCCGACGCAGTGGGCTTGGCCGCGGTGGCGGGCGTGCTGGCGCTTGCGCGCGGCATACC
>CAMDDY010000052.1 GCA_945893125.1 Bordetella parapertussis | reverse complement strand
CGCGGGTGCGGGCAAATGAGACAGGTGCGGGGGAATAATCACGCCTCGGATGATCCCCGAATACGCTAAAATAAACAACACGTTATGAAACTTCCTCTGCAAACTCTGCAACATAAAACTGTCCTGGTGACCGGCGGCGCGCGGCGCGTGGGCGCCGCGATCTGCCGGCGGCTGCATGCGGCGGGCGCGAACGTGATGATTCACTATCGCGCGTCGGCGGCTGCGGCGCGTGCGTTGGTCAAGGTGCTGAATGCAGCGCGCGCGGGCAGCGCCGCGTGCGTGAAAGGCGATCTGCTGGACGGTGACACGCCGCGCGCCGTGGTGGCGGCGTGCCTTGCCGAGTTTGGCCGGCTTGACGTGCTGGTGAACAACGCATCGAGTTTTTACGCCACGCCGGTGGGCAAAATGAACGAGCGCGCGTGGGATGACCTCATCGGCACCAATCTGAAAGCGCCGTTGTTCATCGCGCAGGCGGCGGCGGCTGAATTGAAAAAGCGCCGCGGTAGCATCGTCAACATCGTTGATATCCACGCCGAACTGCCGTTGCAGGACTATGTGATTTACACCACCGCCAAAGGCGGTCTTGCGGCGCTCACGCGCTCGCTCGCACGTGAGCTGGCGCCGGCGGTGCGCGTAAACGGCGTATCGCCGGGGCCGATTGTGTGGCCGGATACGGATATCTGGAAAAGCGCAAAGACGCGCAAACACATCGTCGATCGCACCCTGCTTAAACGCGTCGGTGAACCGGACGATATCGCGCGCGCGGTGGAATTTCTCGTCGCCGGCGCACCCTACATCACCGGACAGATCATCGCGGTGGACGGCGGGCGCAGCATCGCACTGTAGATAGAAGGCAGAACATGGATAACAACGTGACGATCTCAACCATTGCGATGCCGCAAAGCCTGAAGCAACGCAAGCAGGGCTTCGAGTCGAACAAACTCGCCAAGCGCCTGCGCCGTCAGGCCGGACAGGCGATTGCCGATTTCGACATGATCCACGAAGGCGACAAGGTGATGGTGTGCCTGTCGGGCGGCAAAGACAGCTATGCGCTGCTGGATATTCTGCTGCATCTCAAAGCGCACGCGCCAATTGAATTTGATTTGATCGCGGTGAACCTCGATCAGAAGCAACCGAATTTCCCCGAGCACATCCTGCCGGAATATCTCAAGCAGCTCGGCGTGCCGTTTCACATCGAGAATCAGGATACCTACAGCATCGTCAAGCGCGTGATCCCCGAAGGCAAGACCATGTGTTCGTTGTGCTCGCGGCTGCGGCGCGGCGTGCTGTATCGCGTGGCGGGCGAGCTCGGCGCCACCAAGATCGCGCTCGGTCACCATCGCGACGACATTCTCGAAACCTTTTTGCTGAATCTGTTCTACGGCGGCAAATTAAAAACCATGCCGCCCAAGCTGGTGTCCGACGACGGCAAACACGTGGTGATCCGCCCGCTGGCGTATTGTGAAGAACAAGACCTCGCCGAGTGGGCCGAAGTCAAACAGTTCCCGATCATCCCCTGCACCCTGTGCGGCTCGCAAGACAATCTCAAGCGCGGCGAAGCGAAGGCGCTGTTGCGCGAGTGGGAGAAAAAATTTCCGGGACGTGTGGAAACCATGATGACGGCGATGCAAAACATCAAGCCGTCGCATATGCTCGACCAGCAGTTGTTTGATTTTGCGGCGGTGATGGCGACGGGCGTGGCTGATCCCGATGGGGATAAGGCGTTTGATGCGTAATTGTGTTTGTGATGGGTTTCACCCATCCTACAAATGCTTCCGTAGGATGGGTGAAACCCATCACAAACACAAATGGCATGACCTCCGGGCAGCGGGTCACGTACGTAAGTAGCGCTAACCCGCAAGGCCAAATATTAGTCCGTCGCCTTAACCCCCGCCGCCTTCACCGCCTTGCCCCAGCGCAGGTACTCCGCTTGCATGAATTTACCGAAAGCCTCCGGCGCCATAGGCGTGGGGTCGTAGCCGCGGTCGCTTAACTGTTTGGCGGCGTCGCTGCCGCTCAGGATTTTGGTGAACACGCTGTTTAGCTGCGTGATGATCGGCTGCGGTGTGCCTGCGGGCGCCATCAGGCCGTACCAGCCGCTGATGGCGAAACCTTTGAAGCCCTGTTCGTCGAGCGTGGGCACGTCGGGCAACTCGCGCGTGCGTCTGGCGGTGGTGACGGCGAGCGCGCGGATTTTTCCGGCGCGAATTTGCGGGATCGCGGCGCCGGGCCCGGAGAATAGCGTTTGCACTTCGCCGCCGAGTGCGGCGGTCATCGCCGGGCCGCTGCCGCGATAGGGGATGTGCGTCAATTTCAGTTTGGCGGTTTGGTAAAACACTTCCTGCGCCAGATGCGCGGTAACGTTGCCGGAGCCGTAGTTGTAGCCATTGGGTTTGGCTTGCGCGAGCTTCAAAAAATCCGCCAGCGTTTTGGCGGGCACCGTCGGATGCACGGATACGATATACGGTTGCTCGATCAGCATGGTGATCGGCGCGAAGTCGCGGCTCACGTCGAACGGCACTTTGTCGTACATCCAGGGTGCCACGGCGGTCGCGCCGATCTCGGCGATGATCAGCGTGTAGCCGTCGGGGTTGGCCTTTGCGCCGATGGCGGTGCCGCTGGTGCCCTGCGCGCCGCCGCGGTTGTCGATCAGCAACTGCTGGCCGAGCGCCGCCGTGACTGCGGGCTGCAATATGCGCGATACCAGATCGGTGCCGCCGCCGGGCGGGAAGGGCACGATCAGGCGGATGGATTTGTTGGGGTAGGCACCGGCCTTATCTGCCGCCAACGCAGTTGAAAACACCGGCGCAAGGGCAATGCCCGCCGCCAACGCTGAGATCGGAAATCGCTGTTTCATGGGCCACTCCTTAACGGGATGTGGCGCGACGTTACCACGGCTTTGGGGTGTGCAAAAGCCATGGCATCCCGTGCCGCAAGGATGGCGTAGAATAAAATATAAATAAAAACAAATACTTATGTCAATATCGTGCTATGTAATCTCAGTTTGTCAAATTAATTTTGCCATGTTACTCTTGCGACCATGAATTGCGCAGAACGCCTCGTAGAAATTTTCGGCAGTCAGGCCGAAGTTGCCCGCCGCTTTAGTCTGGATCGCGCGGTGGTCAATAATTGGGTGAAGTCGGGCTACGTGCCGGCGCGCTGGGCCATGGAAGTGGAGCAAGTCACCGGCGGCGATGTTTCCGTCGCGGATGTGCTGAACGAAGCAACAACCCGCAAACCGAACCGGTTGAAATCGCGCCCGGACGGCGAAAATCTTTACCTACCTACCTCAGGGAACGACACCATGATTAACGAATATGCACCGCCCAAACGCATCAGCTCTTTCCACCCGCCGCAGCGCACGCTGCTGGGGCCCGGCCCGACGGAGATTCATCCGCGCGTATTGACCACCATGAGCCAGCCCGCCATCGGGTATCTCGATCCGGTGTTCGTGGACATGATGGAAGAGTTGAAATCGCTGCTGCGCTATGTGTATCAAACCAAAAACCCGCTGACTTTTCCGATCTCCGGCCCGGGCTCGGTGGGCATGGAGTTCTGCTTCGTCAACATGGTTGCGCCCGGCGATAAAGTGATCGTGTGCCGCAACGGCGTGTTTGGCGGCCGCATGATTGAAAACGTGGAGCGCTGTGGCGCCACCGCGATAGTCGTCGAAGACAAATGGGGCGAGCCGGTCGATCCGCAAAAACTTGAAGACGCAATGAAGGCCAATCCGGATGCGCGTCTGGTCGCGTTTGTGCATGCGGAAACTTCCACCGGCGTGTTGTCGGACGCGAAAACACTGGTCGAGATCGCGCACAAGCACAACGCGCTGACCATCGTGGATGCCGTCACCTCACTCGGCGGCTGCGAAGTGCGCGTCGATGACTGGAAATTCGACGCGGTGTATTCCGCCAGCCAGAAGTGTTTGTCCTGCACGCCGGGCTTGTCGCCGGTGTCGATTTCCGAGCGCGTGGTCGATTTCGTCAAGGCGCGCAAAGATAAAATTCACAGCTGGTTCATGGACATGAATCTGCTGCTCGGCTACTGGGGTGCTTCCACCCGCACCTATCACCACACCGCGCCGACCAATTCGCTGTTCGGTCTGCACGAAGCGCTGCTGCTGATCCGTGAAGAAGGCCTGGAGAACTGCTGGGCGCGCCATAAGCGTCATCACATCGCGCTGAAAGCCGGCTTGGAGGCGATGAACCTCAAGTTCCTGGTGAACGAAAAATACCAGGTGCCGGAAATGAATGCGGTGCATTGCGCCGCAGGCGTCAACGAAGCCGAAGTGCGCAAGCGTCTGCTGAACGAATTCGGCATCGAAATCGGCGCGGGTCTCGGCCCCTTGGCCGGTAAAATCTGGCGTTTTGGTTTGATGGGTTACTCGTGCCGCCCGGACAACGTGATGCTGTGTTTGTCGGCGCTGGGTTCGGTGCTGGAAGACATGGGCTACGCGGTACACGTGGGCGATGCCGAATCGGCCGCGCACGGTGCTTATGCGTCGATGCACACCACCGAAGCGGCGGCGAAAAAGAGGAAGTCGGCCAAGGCCGCCTGATTTATTTCGGGCGTTTCTTTACCGTCGGCCGCGAGGATTTTTTCTTCGCGGCCGGTTTCTTTTGGGCAGTGTCTTTTAGCGCGCGAGCGCGCAACGCTGCCTCCAGCGCCCGCCGCGCCCACGGCAACATCAGATGTGGCGCGTCCAGCGCTTCGCCGGGCGCACGGCGGTAGCTCATGGTCATTTGCTTGCCGTCTTTGCTGTAGACAAACGGCGCGCAGGATTCGGCGTCGAACGCGTCGCGCGTCACATCATCGGCCTTCAGATACAGCTCGTCGTTGAGAACGATGGCCATGAACACGCCGTCGAGATAGACGCCGTGGCCGCCGAACATGCGCTTGGTCACCGCGCGGCCCGCGGGCGCAAGCAATTCGCTGACGTAATTCACGAAGTCGCTGCCCGATGCCATCACAGCACCAGCAGCGTTGCAAATCCCAATAACAAGCCCATGCTCACCACGTCGGTCGCCGTGGTGAGAAAAATACTCGACGCGGTGGCTGGATCGAGTCCAAAGCGTTTCAAAGTCAGCGGCACCAGCGCGCCCGACAGGCCGCTGGCAACGCAACTGCCGATCATCGCGAGCCAAACCACGATCCCGAGCATCAACGCGTACGGCGATTTTTGCATGGTAGCGACAAAGAACATGCCGAGTCCCGCGACCAGCCCGACCAATGCGCCGTTCATCAGGCCGAGCGAGGCTTCCTTCATGACCAGTATTTTTTCCTGGCCTGGTCTTAATTCGCCGAGCGTCATGCCGCGCAGCGTGACCGCCAGCGCCTGACAGCCGGTGTTACCCGACTGGCCCGCGAGCACGGGCAGAAACAACGCGAGTATCACCAGCTTATCCAGCGTGCCCTGAAACACACCGACCACGCCGGCGGCAATAAAGGCCGTGAGCAGATTGAGTTGCAGCCACGGATGCCGGTACTTGAGGCTTTGCATCCACGACGTGGCGAGACGTTCTTCTTTTTCGATACCCATCATGGTGCCGGCCTGCAAGGTGATTTCGAAAGCCTGCGCCTGAAACAGCGTTTGCCCGCGTACCAATCCGAGTAACAAGCCGCTGTCGTCGCACACCGGATACACCGGGTAATGACGGTCGAGCACCTGTTTCATCGCGTCCGACAGCGGCATGCCGGGTTTGAGAAAAAACACATCGCGCAGCATGATCGCATCGAGACGCACGTGAGGCTCGGAGAACAGCAAATCGCGCATGGTGATCAGCCCCAGCAGCTTGCCGGCGCTATCGGTGACATAGCCATAGGTGACGAACGCGGTCTTGACCAGTGTGCGCAATTCTTCGATTGCCGCACCGACCGTGGTGTCGGGGCGGAACACCGCCAGCGGCGTTTCCATCATGCGCCCGATACTGTCTTCGGGATACGCCTGATTGCGCGTCCATTGCCGTGAGATCACGGCGGGCGCTTCAAGCAGGATGCTGTCGCGCAATCCGCCCGGCAGGGCGGCCAAGATATCCTGCGCGGTTGCGGTGTCCAGCGCCATCAGCACCGCGCCGGCAACGGGGGCGGCGTAATCGGCGAGTAAATCGGCCGCCGCGCCCGGCGGCAGCGTTCGCACCTGACCCAACAAAATCCCGGCCTGCTGTTCGTTTCCGCGTGGCGTCGCGGCGTTGGCTTCAGTCATGGCGTGCTCTCTCCCGGAAGATGGCGGCTGGCCGTGCTGCCATCATAGCGCGCAATATCCGGCACGTACAGCACAGCGGTGGACACCGGGAGAACGCCGCGCACGCACGGTGCGGGCAAAAGGCTGTCGTCTTACAGCCCCAGGCGTTTCCAGATGGCCGTGGTTAACCCGGACTGATTCATCGTATAAAAGTGCAGTCCCGGCGCACCGGCTTTGAGCAAGTCTTCGCACAGCCGCGTGACCACATCCAGCCCGAAGGCGCGGATGGAGTCGGTATCGTCGCCATAACCTTCGAGCTTTTTGCGGATCCAGCGGGGAATCTCCGCGCCACACGCATCGGAAAAACGCGCGAGCTGCGAGAAGCGGCCGATGGGCATGATGCCGGGCACCACCGGAATGGTGATGCTCATTTTTTCGCACTGCTCGATGAAATGGTAGTAGCAATCGGCGTTGTAAAAATATTGCGTGATCGCCGAATCCGCACCGGCCTCCACCTTGCGCTTGAAATTGTTCAGATCATCCTGAGCACTTTTAGCCTGCGGATGGTATTCGGGATACGCCGCAACTTCGATCACAAAGTGATTGCCGAACTCCTGGCGGATAAACGCCACCAGTTCATTGGCGTAATGAAACTCGCCCGCCGAAGCCGTGCCCGAGGGCAAATCGCCGCGCAGCGCCACCAGATGTTTGATGCCGCTTTCTTTGTACTGCTGAAGAAAATCGCGCAGGCCCGTGCGCGTGGAACCGATGCACGAGATATGCGGCGCGGCGGCATAACCTGCCGCGCGCAAATCCATTACCGCCTTCAACGTGCGAGCCTGTGTCGAGCCGCCCGCGCCGTAGGTCACTGAAAAAAATTTCGGTTTCAACAGTGCCAGTTCGCGCGCGGTGACCGCGAGTTTCTCCGCGCCCTCATCCGTGTTGGGCGGGAAAAACTCAAAGCTGTAAGTGCGCGGGTGTTGGTTTTGGGATGGCATGGCAGGAATTTGAATGCGGCTTGAAGCCGGTTGGAATGGGTTTGTTTTTTACGCGGCGTAAAAGGGATTAAGCACGCGTACGCCGCCGTAGTCTTGTCCGTGCGACAGGTCTTCGCTGACCAGTATGCCCGCCCCCAGGCGGCGCGCGCCGGCAATAATGGCGGCTTCCCAATAGGCGACGTTGTAGCGGTTTTTGATGTGCAGCGCGAGACGCACGAGCGGCACGTCGATGCTGATAATCGGGCGGCTACTGGCGATTTCTTCGATCATGGCCTGCGCTTCGTCATGGCTCAACTCGTGCGGGGTGCGTATGGCGTTAACGTAAAACTCCTGCAGCACTTGCGCGGTTGCGCCCCAATCTTCGCGCGCTATCCACGCGCGCGCGGTGTTCGCCTTGCCTGCATCGCGCGGGGATTTTGAAAAGGCATAGATCAGAATATTCGAATCCAGGCAGTGGGCTGTTGCCATGGTTGCGCGCTTACACGCCGGCCGCGCGTAACGCGACACGGTCGTGCGCTTGTTCGCGCGTAAGCCGCGTGGTGGTGTCGATGCCACGGTCGCCCGCGATGGCCGTCAGGCGCGCGAGTAAATTGTCCGTGACCGGCGCCGTTTCAAGGGCGTAAGCCGCCGTGCCGGTACGCAAAACAGGGCTGTCGGTGGCGGCGGATTCCAATATCGCCATCAACTCACCTTGCAGCGAGCGATGGTTAAGCGCCGCGCGCTCGCGCAGTTTCGCGGCCAGCGTGTCGGGAACATTCTTGATCGACAGATTTAAAGTCATTTAAGCTCCAAAAAGTATCCAATACGACTCCATTATGGAGCCATATAAATCTATTTTCAAGCCTGCAAAATCGCTGTTAATAGCGATAATGATCCGCTTTAAACGGCCCATCTACCGACAGATGCAGATACTCGGCCTGCTTTTCGCTCAACGCCGTCAATTGCACGCTGAGTTTTTTCAGGTGCAGGCGCGCGACTTTTTCGTCGAGATGCTTGGGCAGGACGTAAACCTCGTTCTTGTATTTGCCGCCTTGTGTGAACAACTCGATCTGCGCCAACGTTTGATTGGTGAACGAATTCGACATCACGAACGACGGATGCCCAGTGCCGCAACCGAGGTTTACCAGGCGGCCTTCGGCCAGAATAATCAGCCGCTTGCCGTCGGGGAAAATCACGTGATCGACCTGCGGTTTGATGTTGTCCCATTTGTATTGCTTCAACGCGGCGATTTCGATTTCGGAATCGAAGTGGCCGATGTTGCACACGATGGCGTTGTGCTTCATCTTCTTCATGTGTTCGTGGTTAATCACACCCAGATTGCCGGTGCAGGTGACAAAAATGTCCGCTTTATCGGCGGCGTATTCCATGGTCACCACGCGAAAACCTTCCATCGCCGCTTGCAGCGCGCAGATCGGATCGATTTCCGTCACCCACACTTGCGCGGACAAGGCACGCAACGCCTGCGCGCTGCCCTTGCCCACGTCGCCGAAGCCGCACACCAGGGCCACTTTGCCGGCGATCATCACGTCGGTGGCGCGCTTGATGGCGTCTACCAGGGACTCGCGGCAGCCGTAGAGGTTGTCGAACTTCGATTTGGTCACCGAATCATTGACGTTGATCGCGGGGAACGGCAGCCGGCCTTCTTTTTGCATCTGGTATAAACGATGCACGCCGGTGGTGGTTTCTTCGGTGACGCCTTTGATGTTTTTCTCGATCTTCGAGTAGTAGCCGGGCTTTTCTTTCAGCGTTTTACGCATCGCGGCGAACAACACCACTTCTTCTTCGTTGTTGCCTTGCGGCGGCTGCGTCTTGTTACGCTCGTGCTGCGCGCCGAGCGTGACCAGCAAGGTGGCGTCGCCGCCGTCATCGAGAATCATATTGGGGGTGCCGCCGTCGCTCCAGTCGAGGATGCGGTGGGTGTAATCCCAATAATCTTCCAGCGTTTCGCCCTTGTAGGCGAACACCGGAATGCCGCTCGCGGCAATCGCCGAGGCGGCGTGATCCTGCGTGGAGAAAATATTGCACGAGGCCCAGCGGATGTCGGCGCCGAGTGCCGCGAGTGTTTCGATCAGCACCGCGGTCTGAATCGTCATGTGCAACGATCCGGCAATACGCGCGCCTTTCAACGGCTGCTTGCCTTTGTATTCTTCGCGGATCGCCATCAGACCGGGCATTTCGGTCTCGGCAATGGCGATTTCTTTGCGGCCGAAATCGGCCAGCTTGATGTCTGCTACGTGGTAGTCGGTAAAATTTTTAGTGGTGGCGTTCATCACGCGCTCCTTTCCAGTTGGAAAAAAAGTTCGTGAGCGCCGTTGCGGGGGTTCGTAACTTAAACCCGGCGTCGAGCCTGGCGGATCCGGAAAACACAGAATCCATCGCAACGCTCCTCGACGCGGGCGGCATTATAACGCAGCGCGCCGCACTTGCCATCCGGTGAATACCATCGTCAATTGTGCGCTATTCGAGAGTTCTATTGTTCAGGGGTGTATAATAAATAATCAATTAAAACATATGCTTACGTAAGAGAGGCATTCTATGGCACGCAAAGTCTTTTTCAGTTTCCATCATCAGTCCGACCCGGTGCGCGCGGCGCTGGTGCGCGGCATCGGCATCGTCGAAGGCAATAGCCCGGTGTCGGATGCGGACTGGCTGCGGCTTTGCGCAAAAGGCGAAACGACGATTCAGCGCTGGATCGATAGTCAAATCGCAGGCCGGGAATGCACCATCGTATTGATCGGCGCGAACACGGCGGGTCGCCGCGGCATCAAATACGAAATCGAAAAATCCTGGGCCGAGAAAAAAGGCCTGCTCGGCATTTATATTCACAATCTGACGGACGCGTCCGGCGCGAAATCACCGAAGGGCAAAAATCCTTTCGAGGGGCTAACGGTGAAAAGCACCGGCGCGTATCTCTCGAAAATCGTCATGGCCTACGACCCGCTGCCCACCGAGAATCGGGCCATCGTCAATTACCTCGGCATGAATCTGGCGAAGTGGGTGGAAGAAGCGATGCGCATACGCGCCGCGAGCGCCTGATACAGTGTGTCGCATGTGGCAAGATTGTGCGCTTGCGCCGGCGCGCTGGTGCAATGATCGGCAGGCTTAGTGTTAACCGCCAAGCAACGCAAGGCCAAGCGCACTTGCCGCCACGCGCATCTCCTGGTCGCGGGTGGCCAGCGGCAAGCCCAATCGTTGCGCGAGTTCAACATACGCTGCGTCGTACAGCGTGAGGTTAAAACGATCAGCCAGACCTAACGTAGCCGTCCACGCTTGCTGATCCGTCTCCGGATCGATGTCTATGGTGAGTGCGCGCAAATCAGCGAGCGAAGCATCACGAAACGCCGTGTCGATGCGCTTGCGCCGCACGGCCATTTGCAGAGCGTTGGCGACTTCCAGCCGCCACAGTGACGGCACTACCGCGCCGGATTCCGCCACTTGCGTGAGTACGGCGTCAACGGCGTCCGTGCGTTCATCGGCAAAGCACCATGCCAGCGTGACCGAACTATCGATTACCACCCTCACGGACGGCCCTCATTGACCAAATCCTTGATCTTGAGGCCGCCGAGCGTAACGCCTGCGCTGCGGGCGCGAATGCTGTCGGCAGCCCGTTTGGATTTGGCGTGATCGATACCGGGGGTGGCCGGAACCAGACGCGCAACGGCTTTGCCACGCCGGGTGATGAGCACTTCTTCGCCGTCGGCCACCCAGTCGAGTAGCGTGCCGAGTTTGCTTTTAGCTTCAAAAGCGCCGATTTCGCGCATGAGGGCCTCTTCAATTAGACTAGACAACAGGCTAGATTGTATATTAAGTTCGAGAGATCCCAAAATGGCAACAGACTGTAGTTAAAATATCAATAAAAACAAATACTTACTATTTATATGTGGCTGTCGCTAGACGCAAAAGTCGCCGCACGCGAAAAAAGGGCCGCATCAGCGGCCCTTTGAATTACGGAAAAACGGCTATCGATTACAGGCCTGCATCCGCCTTCAATGCAGCTGCTTTGTCAGTGGCTTCCCACGTAAACTCCGGCTCATCCCGGCCGAAGTGGCCGTGCGCGGCGGTTTTTTCGTAAATGGGCCGCAGCAGGTTGAGCGACTGGATGATGCCTTTCGGCCGCAGATCGAAATGCTTCTCCACCAGCTTGGCGATTTTTTCATCGGCGATCTTGCCGGTGCCGAAGGTTTCGACCAACACGCTGACCGGGCGCGCCACACCGATGGCGTACGCCACCTGAATTTCGCACTTGCTGGCAAGACCAGCGGCAACGATGTTTTTCGCCACGTAACGCGCGGCGTACGCTGCAGAACGATCTACTTTTGACGGGTCTTTGCCGGAGAACGCGCCGCCGCCATGGCGTGAATAGCCGCCGTAGGTATCGACGATAATTTTACGTCCGGTCAAGCCGGTGTCGCCTTGCGGTCCGCCGATGACGAAGCGGCCGGTGGGGTTAATCAGATACTTGGTGTCCTTGGTGATCATGTTCTTCGGCAGCACCGGTTTGCAGATTTGCTCAATCACGCTTTCAGTCAGCGGCTCGTGCGAAATGTCGTCGGTGTGCTGCGTGGAGATCACCACGGTGTCGATGTGCGAAGGTTTGCCGTTGACGTATTGCACCGACACTTGTGATTTGGCATCGGGGCGCGCCCATGGCAAGCGGCCATCGCGGCGTAATTCGGCGTGGCGCTCCATCAAGCGATGCGCGTAGTAAATCGGCATCGGCATCAGTTGCGGTGTTTCGTCGCAGGCAAAGCCGAACATCAGGCCCTGGTCGCCGGCGCCTTGATCCAGATCGAGGCCTTTGCCTTCATCGACGCCTTGCGCGATGTCGGGCGATTGTTGATCGTAGGCCACCATCACGCCGCAGCTCTTGTAGTCAAAACCGATATCGGAATCGGTATAGCCGATGCGTTTGATCACTTTGCGCGCGACTTGTGCGTAATCGACGCGCGCACTGGTGGTGATTTGCCCGGCCATGACCACAAGGCCAGTGTGTGTCAGGGTTTCGGCGGCGACGCGGCCGTTTTTATCCTGCGTGAGAATGGCATCGAGTACGGCATCGGAAATGGCGTCCGCGATTTTATCGGGATGGCCTTCGGAAACGGATTCGGAGGTAAAGAGGAAGTTGCTCATAAGAGTGGTTTTTGGGCTTCGTCGAGTGTAAAAAAACGCATAGAATAGCATGGAAGTGTTTAATTCATAAGACAAACCGTGCTGCAAACCCTGTTCAGACTGACCGCCCGCCTTCCCTTGTCCTGGCTGCACGCATTGGGGTCGGTCATCGGCTGGATCGCTTATGGTTGTTCGCCTTCGTACGCCGCGCAATTGCGCGAAAACATCCGTTGCAGCGGGGTTTGCGGCCCGCACGGTGATCACCAACTGATTGACCGCGCGGTGGCGGAAGCCGGCAAGGGCGTGGCGGAGATCGTCGCGCTGTGGTTCGCGGCGGACGATCGCATTCGCGGCTGGATGCACTGCGATACATGGCATGTCGCCGAGCAGGCGCGCGCATCCGGTCGCGGCATCGTGTTCATGACGCCGCACTTCGGTGGATTTGAAATCTGTGCGCAATACATCGCGCAGCGTATGCCGATTACCGTGATGTATCGGCCGCCAAAATTAAAATGGCTGGAACCGTTGATGATCGCCGGACGCGGGCGATGGGGTGCGGCGGTGGTGCCGGCCAATCTTAGAGGCGTGCGTGCCTTTTTCCGCGCGTTAAAAAGCGGACAAGCGGTGGGCCTGCTGCCGGATCAGACGCCCGGTGTGGGGGAGGGCGCGTGGGCGGATTTTTTTGGCCGCCCCGCGTACACCATGACGCTGGTGACGCGATTGCAGGCGTCGGCCGGCGTGCCGCTTATCATGGTGTCGGCGCGGCGGATTGCATCCGGCGGCGGCTATCAAATCCGCTTTGAGCCTGTGCCGGTGGAAAATTTTACCGAAGCGAGCCTTAACCGCGCGGTCGAGGCGGTGGTGCGCCGTTGTCCCGAGCAATACCTGTGGGGATACAACCGCTACAAGACGCCCGCCGGCGCACCGCTCCCGCCGATGTCCTCATCGTGACGCGCATCGGCATTGCCATTATCTGGCTGCTGCATTTTCTGCCGCTGTGGATATTGGCGCCGTTGGGGCGCGGCACGGGATGGCTGCTTTATCTGCTGGCGCGCGAACGGCGGCATGTTGCACTGACCAATCTCAGGTTGTGTTTTCCGCAGCACAGTGAAAACGAGCGCCGCCGCATCGCGCGCGCGCATTTTCAGGCGCTGGCGCGCAGCCTGCTGGAACACGGCGTGCTCTGGTGGTCGTCGAAGGCGAGAGTACAAAGTCTGGTACGGATCGAAGGCCTGGAGCACTGGCAGGCAGTCGCCGGCAGACCGGTGATTTGGCTTGCGCCGCATTTTGTCGGGCTCGACATGGGCGGGGCGCGCATATTTACCGAATGGCGTCTGGTGTCTGTCTATAGCCAACAAAAAAACCCCGTATTCGATCAGGTGCTGTTGCGCGGCAGAACGCGCTTCGTCACGCCGGTGTTGTTTTCGCGGCAGGACGGCATACGCCCGGTGGTAAAAGCTATCCGCGATGGCCTGCCGTTTTATTATCTGCCCGACATGGATTTTGGTGATCGCGATTCGATTTTTGTGCCGTTTTTCGGTGTGCCGGCAGCCACCATTACCGGTCTCACGCGGTTGGCGCGGCTGGCGGGGGCCGTGGTGGTGCCGGCGGTAACGCGCCAGCTTGCGGGGTCGCAGGGCTATGCATTGCGTTTTTATCCCGCGTGGGAGAATTATCCGACCGGCGATGCGGCAGCCGATACGCGGCGCATGAACGCTTTTATCGAAGAGCGCGTGCGTGAGATGCCCGATCAATATTATTGGGTACACAAGCGCTTCAAGACACGGCCGCCGGGGGAGCAGAGTCTCTATGACTGACACTGCGCTGATTCGCCCGTTACGCGATGAGGACATTCCCGCGCTGGCGTCGCTGGCGCGGGCAATCTGGCGCGCACATTACCCCGGCATCATCAGCGCGGCGCAGATAGAATACATGCTGGCCGAACGCTACGACGAGGCGGTGATTCGCGAAGAACTCACGCGGCGCGACTTGTGGTGGGAGGTGTTGATGCTGGATGGAAGCATAACGGGCTACACATCCTATTTTCTGACGGATAGTGCCGGTGAAATGAAGATCGACAAACTCTATCTGCATCCCGGCGTGCAGCGCCGGGGCCATGGCGGCAGGCTGATCGATCACGTGGCCGCGTTTGCGCTCGAGCGTGGTTGCACGCGGCTGACGCTGGCGGTCAATCGCAATAACCAAACCGCCATCGCCGCGTATCATAAACACGGTTTTCAGATCGCGGAAACATCGGTGCGGAAAATCGGCGGCGGATTTTTGATGGATGATTACATTATGACCAAACCCGTGATCGGGTGAACGGGAAAAACCATGTTCGCAAATCCTGATCCGCGGGCGTGCTGCGCGATGCTCAAAACCGTGAAGACCATCGCGGTAGTGGGCCTGTCACCCAACGCGTCGCGGCCCAGTTATGGTGTGTCTGCGGCCATGCAGGGTTTCGGCTTTCGTGTCATCCCGGTGCATCCGGCGGCGAAGGAAATTCTGGGTGAGAAGGTTTATCCCAACCTGAGCGCAGTGCCTGAGGCCATCGATCTGGTGAATGTTTTTCGCAGTGCCGAGTTCGTCGACGAGGTGGTGGATGAGTGCCTGAACTTGGGCCTAAAAAGGCTTTGGATACAAGAAGGTATCGTCAATGAACCGGCGGCGGCGCGGGCTATCGCGGGCGGCATGACAGTCATCATGGATCGCTGCATCTACCGGGATTATCGGGATTATTGCCGTTAAAATTGATTAAATGCGTCTAAAATTCACAAAGCCGCATTCTCGTTTTTTGGCATCCATTACCGTCCACCATCTTGGTGTTTTCTATATGTAAGTAGTCCGCGGCAGTCCATCGTTAGCCGTTGTCAGCCACACAATTAGCGGGTATCGTGGCGGGTATCAAACCCACATACCCACCTTGCGAGGTGCTGACATGTCTAAGGCTGCTCTCAACGAAACCCGGATCAAGAGCGCGAAACCGGGCAATAAACTCCGTGATGGCAATGGCTTGTATTTGGAAATCAGGCTGACTGGCACGAAACTATGGCGCTATCGTTACAAGATCGATGGTCGAGAAAACCTCTACGCTCTTGGGGAATACGCCGCGCCCCCGGTTGCGGAAACAGAGGCTGAGGCGCAAGGACGGCGAAACGGCAATCGATTTTCCCTGAAGGAAGCTCGCATCGAGCGCGACCGTTGCCGCGCACTCGTGAAGCAAGGCACCGGAGCAAATTCCGGGGGTGTTAGCTAAACTCAAGGACTACGGCGGCGAACCTATTACACGCATCGCGTTAAATCTGCTCATGCTTACATTTGTCCGCAAGGGGGAGTTACGTCAGGCGAAGTGGGGTGAGTTTGATCTAGAAGGCCGAGTATGGAATATCCCTGCCGAACGCATGAAGAACAAAAGGCCGCACGTGGTGCCGCTATCGATGTTGCGGCCGACTGAAAATTGACCAGTATTTGAGGTTTGTGCCGACCCAAAATTGACCAGGGTGTTCAATCGACCTGCTTACTTTATAAGCAGGGAGCCGAGGTGATCACAATGGACATGTTGGGCAAGGTAAGGCGCATGAAAATGC
>CAMDDY010000051.1 GCA_945893125.1 Bordetella parapertussis | reverse complement strand
CGTCGTTACATTGTCAGGGCCGCTCTTTATTCAGGCCCCTAGATTCATCCGGTGACACGGATGGTTCCCTCCTTTCGTGAGAACAACTTCTATAAGCGACTTCGTGTCGCACGCTCCACATAAGGCCGAGGACCGGTCGTTCACGAGGTCTGAACGTAACGCGGCTCAATCAAGCCTGATACCCGCCCGCCTGATGACCTCGCCCCACTTCGGTATTTCCGTCTTGAGGTAAGCGCGAAACTCCGCCGGTGTATTGGCGATCGGCTCCACGCCTATCGCCAGCAATCGCTCGCGCACGTCCGCACGCTGCATGGTAAGCACGATTTCCCGATGCAACAAATTCACCACCGCATCGGGCGCGCCCGCGGGCAGGAACACCGCCGAGATGGTTTCCGACTGCAATTCGGCGAAACCCGCTTCCGCCACTGTCGGCACGTCGGGCACGGAGCTGCTGCGCGCCCCGCTGGTAACGGCGATGCCGCGCACCAGCCCCGCGCGGATTTGCGCCGCCGCGGACGACAGCGCGCCCGAGCCGATGCGCACTTGATTGCCCGCCACCGCCTGCATCATCGGACCGCCGCCGCTGTACGGTATGTGCTGCACATCGATGCCGGCATTGAGCTTTAACAGCTCCATCGCGAGATGACCGGTGGTACCGCTGCCTGACGAGGAATAATTCACTTTACCCGGATTGCCCTTGGCGTACGCCACCAGTTCTTTAAGCGTGCGTGGTTCGAACGACGGATGCGCGATGATGGCATTGGGCGTCGAGGCCGCCAGCGTCACCGCGACGAAATCCCGGTAGGGATCAAACGGCACACGCGGATAAAGACTGGGGTTCACCACAAACGTCGAGCTGGTCACTAGCACGGTATAGCCATCCCCCGCCGCTTTCGCCGCGAGACCCATGCCGATGTTCCCGCCCGCGCCGGGACGATTGTCCACAATGAACTGCTGGCCCAGGCGCGTGGACAACGCGGTCGCGATGGTGCGCGCCACCACATCGGTGGGACCGCCGGGCGGAAACGGTGAAATGACACGCACGGGACGCGTGGGATAGCTCTGCGCGCAAACAGATGCCGCCATCCATGCGCCGCACAATCCGGGTATCCATCGATTTAATCTCATGGCGGGTCTTATCCTAATGCAACGCGGAGTATGGATGCTCTTGCCGTGACTTCTTTGCATTTAACAGAGAACATTATGCGGCAGTTTTCAGATAATCGCTTGGGAAGCGATGTTCGCGCGGATGGATCGAGGCTCGCATCGTCAGTCCGGCGCGCAACGGAAGCAGCCCGGAATCCGGTTTACGCGTCCCCGCAAAGCGGCGGAACCGCTACGCGTTCCGCCCTACTTAACGATGGGATCGCGAACACTTCCCCGCAAAATCTCCCGCACCCGCTGCGGCGTCACCGGCAGTTGCGTCACCGCGCCGGGGATGCCCAGTGCGTCGTCCACCGCCGAGGCGATGCAGGCACCCACGCCGGTGATGCCGCCTTCGCCCGCGCCCTTGAGTCCGAGCGGGTTGAGCGGGCTGGGGGAGTCTTCGGTGACGAGGGTTTCCACCGGCGGCACTTCATGCGCGGTGGGGATCAGGTAATCGGCGAGCGTCACGGATAGCGGCTGGCCGTTGTCGTCGTATAAAAATTCTTCGTAGAGCGCGCCGCCCAGGCCCTGCGTGAAGCCGCCGACCAACTGGCCTTCGACCAGCATCGGGTTGATGGCGCGGCCGATGTCGTAGCCCAGCAGATAGCGCTCGACTTTGATGTGGCCGGTGCCGCGGTCGAGATTGACCACGGCGATATGCACGCCGTACGGGTAGTTCATGTGATCGGAGGTGAACCAGCCCAGCGCGGTCAGACCCGGCTCGCGGCCGCCCAGCGTCTTGGAGGTCGGCTCCAGCGCTTTCGCCACGTCGGCGAGGCTCACCCCGATGCGGTCGGCGCTGCCCTTGCGAAACACCACGCCGTTGGCGATGTCGAGTTGGTCTTCGGGCACGTTGAGCATCGCGGCGGCCATCTCCAGCGCCTTGGCGCGGGTTTTCACCGCAGCCACATGCACCGCCGAACCGGTCATCACGGTGGCGCGCGCGGCGTGCGCGCCGATGCCGTGCGTGATGCGGTCGGTGCGGCCATGCACCACGCGCACCTTGCGGTAATCGACGCCGAGCGTATCGGCGCACACCTGCGCCATCACGGTCTCGAAGCCCTGCCCGACCGATGCGCCGCCGGTGACTACCTCGACATCACCGCCGGTATCGACGGTGACGTGCGCGCCGTCGCGCGGGCCGAGGCCGCTTTTTTCGAGGAAGATCGCGATGCCCACGCCCACGGACTCGCCCGCCGCGCGCCGTTGGGCGATGTTCGCCTGCAATTCATTCCAGCCGATTTTGGCGAGGCATTTGTCGAGCAGCAGCGCGTAATCGCCGGAGTCGAATTCGACGCTATCGCCGAGCGCGCTTAATGCGCGCGCATAGGGCATGGCGCTTTTCGGAATCAGGTTGCGGCGGCGGATTTCGATGCGGTCGATGCCCAGCTTCGCCGCGATGGCGTCCATCAGGCGCTCGCGCACGAACGTGCCTTCGTAGCGCCCCGGCGAACGATAGGTCGCCGACGGCGTTTTGTTGGTGAGCCGGTAGTGGCCGGCGACGCGATACGCGGCCACATGATATTGCGCCGGCAGCATGCCCGCGGTCATGTCCGCCGGGCGCGCGCCGTGCGTGCGCACATACGCCCCCTGATCGTGATAGAACACGTCGTCGATGGCGAGCAGCCGCCCGTCTTTATCGACCGCCGCGCGCACGTGGTGCGTCTGCTGGCGCGAATGGTTGCACGCCATCAGGTTTTCGTAGCGGTCTTCGATCCATTTCACCGGGCGGTTCAGGCGCAGCGCGGCGAGGCACACCAGCGCGTCTTCGGGATACAGTTCGCCGCGCACACCAAAGCCGCCGCCGACATGGCCTTCGTAAAGATGCACGCCCTGCGTCGGCCGGCCGAGAATTTTAGCGATGCCGTCGCGCGTGCGGTGCGGCACTTTGGCCGCGCCGTACATCTCCACCACGTCACGAAACGCGTCGTAGCGCGCCACCGCGCCGCGGCATTCCAGCGGCACGCCGGAGTGGCGGCCGATGTTCAGATCAAGCTCGATCACCGCGTGCGCGTTGGCAAACGCGGCATCGACATCGCCAAAGCCCTTGCGCAACACCAGCGGCTCGCTCATCAGGCCATCGGCGAATTCGCCCAGCGCGGCGGCATCCAGCAGCGGCGGCAATTCCTCGATCTCGATCTGCACCAACTCGGCGGCGTCTTCGGCCACATAGGCGTCTTCGGCGAACACCGCCGCCACCGGATCGCCAACGTAACGCACGCGGTCTTTCGCGAGGATGTACTGCAGGTACGGATCCAGCCGCTGATCGGGCCCTTCGCGCAATTGGATCGGCGGTCGGTCGGCGATATCCGCGTGCGACCACACCGCCACCACGCCCGGCAGCTTCCGCGCCCGCGACACATCGACGCTGACGATGCGCCCATGCGCCACCGGCGAGCGCACCATGCGCATATGCAGTTGGTTGGGAAACGAAATATCATTGGCGTAGCGGCCTTGCCCGGTGACCAGCGGCAGGTCTTCAAGCCGCGTGACCGATTGGCCGATCAAGCCGTTGCCGCGCACGAATTCGTGTTTAGCGCTCATGCCGCGCCCGCCTTGGCCGTAGCTGTTCTACTGCGTTCGGCCACAGCGCACACCGCCTTGATGATGTTGACGTAGCCGGTGCAGCGGCACAGGTTGGCCGACAGCGCGTCGCGCACGTCGTTTTCATTGGCATCGGGTTTGGTTTCCAGCAGATGCACCGCCAGCATCAAAAAGCCCGGTGTGCAAAAACCGCATTGCAGCGCGTGGTGGTCGATGAACGCCTGCTGCAACGCATGCAGCACGCCGTTGTCGGCAAGACCCTCCACCGTGCGTATCGATTTGCCGGCGGCCTGCACACCCAGCATCAGGCACGAGCGCACCGGTTCGCCGTCCACCAGCACGGTACACGCGCCGCACACGCCATGCTCGCAGCCGGCATGCGTGCCGGTGAGCGCGCACTCCTCGCGAATCACATCCACCAGCGTGCGCCGCGGCTCGACAGCCACAACTTTATGTAAGTTATTGATTTTAAAAGAAATTTCTTTTCTTATCACGAGTTATCTCCAGCGGCGTCCAGCAACGCGCGCAACACCATCGCGCGGGCGGCATCGCGCCGGTAAGCGGCGGCGTAACGGATATCACCCGTGGGCGAAAGCGCTGTCGCGGCGGCATCGGCCACGGCGTCAAACACATCCGGCCGCGCGGGCTGGCCGAGCATCGCGGCCTCGGCTTCCGCAACGCGGCGCGGACGATCTTCCACGCCGCCGACGCCCACGCGCGGGTTGCGCATCAGGCCGTCACGCAACTCATAGGTGACCAGCGCCATTGCAATCGCGAAGTCGCCCGCGCGCCGGCTGAATTCGCAAAACCCGGTGCGCGTGCCGGCGGCAAGCAGCGGCAGGCGCGCTTCGATCAGCAGTTCGCCGCCGCGCAGCGCGGTCATCATCGGCCCCTCGAAAAACGCATCGGCGTCCACCTCGCGCCGTCCACCGGCGCCGGCGATCACCATGCGCGCGGACAGCGTGGCCGCCGCGAGACACCATTCCGCCGCCGGATCGGCCTGCGCGAGGCTACCGCAAAACGTGCCGCGCGTGCGTATCGGATAATGCGCGATGTGCCTCGCCATGCGCGCGAGCAGGCGACCGAGCGGCCCGTTTTCGGCGGGGCGCTCGAAGGCGGCGTGGCGCACGCACGCGCCGATCACCAGCGCGTTGTTTTCAACGCGCAGACGCGCGAGTTCCGCGATGCCGTTGATATCGATCAGATGCGCCGGGCGCGCAAGCCGCAACGCCATCGTGGGCAACAGGCTTTGCCCGCCGGCGAGCACCACACCATCAGGCACGCCGGCCAACACCGCCAGTGCGGCGTCCAGCGTCGCGGGCGCGTGATATTCAAACGATGCGGGTTTCATGGTGGCGGCGCCTAACGCTTTTAAGGGATGAGTAACCGGGGAATTCTAGCACGCACGTTCCGACGCTCCGCCCCGGCGCGGCGCGCACTTGTGCGCCATGCCCGAACCGGTGCAGACTACAGACATGCCTATCGGTAATCACGTCTGTATTCCCGCTGCGGTTGCCCTGTGCTTCGCCGCCAGCGCTGGCGCGCAGAACTATCCCGCCAAACCCATACGCGTGGTGGTGGCGTTCGCGCCTGGCGGTATCGCCGACTTTGCCGCGCGCAGCGTGACGGCGAAATTGTCCGATGCCTTCGGCGTGTCGGTGGTCGTGGACAACCGCGCGGGCGCCGGCGGCATCACCGGCGCCGATATCGTGGCCAAAGCGCCGCCGGACGGCTACACGCTGCTGGTCACCAGCATTTCGCACACCATCAATCCGCACGTGAATCGCCGCATGCCGTTCGACGCCGCGCGCGACTTTGCCCCGGTGACGCTGCTGCTCGACGCGCCGAATATTCTGACCGTGCATCCCTCGCTGCCGGTGAAATCGGTGCGCGAGCTGATTGCGCTGGCGCGGGCGCGGCCCGGCCAGATCACCTACGCCTCGTCCGGCAACGGCACCTCGACGCATCTGTCGGGAGAATTGTTCAAGTCGCTGGCGAAAATCGATTTGCTGCATGTGCCATATAAGGGCGGCGGCCCGGCGGTGGTTGATCTCATCGGCGGCCACGTGCAGATGATGTTTTCCACCCTGCCCACGGTGTTGCAGCAGGTGCGCGCCGGGCGCCTGCGCGGGCTGGCGGTCACCGGCGGCAAGCGCTTCGCCGCGGCGAACGAGTTTCCGACCATGATCGAATCCGGCGTGGCGGGTTACGAGGTGAGCGGCTGGAGCGGCCTGTTCGCGCCCGCCGGCACGCCGCGCGACGCGGTGCAGCGCATCGCCGCTGAAACCGTGAAAATCCTGCGCACGCCCGAATTGAAGGAGCGCTTCGCCGCACAGGGCGCCGAGCCGGCCGGCAACACGCCCGAGGAATTCACCGCCTTCGTGCTGGCGGAACTGGCCAAATGGAAAAAAGTGGTGGACGCCAGCGGCATGCGCGCCGACCCGTGATCCGCATGGACATGACTATCAAAACCGCGCTGGTATTTTTCGTTGTGGCGGGCAGCGTCGTTACCGCGAAGCGGGCCGCCGCACAGGACTATCCGGTCAAGCCGGTGCGCTTAATCGTGCCGTTCCCGCCCGGCGGTCCAACCGATATCGTCGGGCGCACAACCGCCGAAGCATTGTCGCGGGCATGGAAGATGCAAATCCTCGCGGACAACCGCCCTGGTGCGGGCGGCAACGTCGGCTCCGAACAGTGCGCGAAGTCGCCGCCGGACGGCTACACCATGTGCGTCATTTCGATTGCACAGACCATCTCGCTTTCGCTCTACGCGAAACTCCCCATCGATCCGCGCCGGGACTTTGCGCACGTGACACTGCTCGCGACACTGCCGAGCCTGCTGCTCGCGCACCCGTCGCTGCCGGTGAAAAACGTGCGGGAGCTGGTGACGCTCGCCAAAACGCGCCCAGGCGCGCTCAACTATGCGTCCGGCGGCATCGGCACCAGCTCGCAACTGCTGATGGAAATGTTCAAACAATATGGCGGCGTGAACATTACGCACATCCCTTACAAGGGCACCGGGCCGGCGCTGGTCGACCAGCTAGCCGGCGCCATCGAAGTCGCGTTCAGCACGGTTATTGCCGCGCAGCCTTACGTGAAAGCCGGCAGGCTGCGCGCGCTTGGAATATCCACCCGTGAACGTTTTGCGCCCATGCCCGATGTGCCGACCATCGACGAGTCCGGCCTCAAGGGCTTCGACGGCGGCTCCTGGCAGGGTCTGGTGATGCCGGCGGGCACGCCGCGCGAGATCGTCTATAAAATCAATGCCGAACTGGTGAAGATACTGGGCACGCCCGAGATGAAGGAAAAGTCTTTCGCCCTGGGCGCGATCGCGGCGAGCAATTCACCGGAAGCCTTCACTGCCTTCATCAAAAGTGAAGCCGACAAATGGGCGAAAGTGGTCAAGGCCGCCGGCATACGCGGCGAGTAATCCGGCGCGGCGGCCGCGCCGGCTGATTTCACGCCCGTCCGGAAGCCGGCATCACGACCCCTTCGGCAGAAACGCGCCGAACTTCGATCGCACGAGGTCTTCCACCTCCTGGCTGGCGCGAACCACCCGCGGAAAGGTGTCGCGGCGGGCAAACGGCTTGCAGGCGTCAATGACCACGCGCGCGTTGCGCGGGTCTTTCTCCGAGTACGCCATGGGATCGAGCGCCGAACTCCAGCAGCCGCGCAGTATCTCCATGCCTTCGCGCGGATCGAAGCGCGTACACATCGCCCAGATCACCTTGTCGATATCGGCGGGATTGATGTCCTCGTCCACCACCACCACGAAGCGGTTGACGTAGGCGCCGGCGTGGCATTGCGACGCGATCAGCCCCGCCTGCTTGGAATGGCCGGCATACATCTGTTTGATCGCGACGGTGAGCCACAGCCGGCTGCCGCCCGCAGCGTGAGACCAAACGCCCTTCACTTCGGGCACCCCCGCGGCCTCAAGCTGGTTCCACACCGCGCCCGACCGGTACGAGCCGCGATAAAACGAATCGTCGTCCGGCGGAATGCCGGGAATGGCGCCGAGCAGTATCGGGTTGTTCCGGTACATCATGGTTTCAACGTGGATCGCGGGCTCTTTTTTCAAGCCGCCGGCGTAGTAGCCGGTCCACTCGCCGAGAGGGCCTTCGTCGATGCGATCATTGGGATGGATAAAGCCCTCGAAGGCGATCTCGGCGTGCGCCGGTATCGGCAGGCCGGTTTTCGGCCCCAGGATCACCTGCACCGGCTCGCCGATGAGGCCGCCCGCCGCGTCGTATTCGTTTTTGCCGTGGGGGATTTCGAGGCCCGCGATCATGAACAGCGCCGGGTGCATGCCGCACACCACCGCCACCGGACAGGGCTCTCCGCGCTCGTGATATTTTTTCTGGATCATGTCGCCGTGCTTGCCTTTCGAGCACATCACGGTGGCGAGCTTTTTGTCGTGCGCCTGCACGCGGTAAGCGCCGTAATTGATCCAGCCGGTGTCGGGATCGCGCATGACCACCATGTCGCCGGTGCCGATATAGTAGCCGCCGTCGTGCTCGTGCCAGCGCGGCACCGGTATCGTGAACAGGTCGATATCGTCGCCGGTCTTGACGTTCTCCAGCAGCGCGCCGCCCGCCACCGTCACCGGCGGTATCGATCGCGCTTCTTTCATGTACTTGCGCCAATGACGCACCAACTCGATCTCGCTGCCGTCGGGCGGGTTACCCATGGTGAGGTTGATGCGGCGGTTCGAGGTGAGGATGTTGGCAAGGATGCGATGGCCCTTCGGATACCCCGGAATATCGTCAAACAACACCGCGGGATTGCCGATCTTGCGCTGGTAGATATCGACGATGCCGCCGATCTCGCGTTCGCGCTCGGCGCCGCTGATGTGCGTCACTTCGCCCGCCGCCTCCATCTGCGCGAGCCAGGCGCGCAAATCCTGCTTCGGCGCGCTGGACGCGAGGTTCGATGCCTGCGAGGTGATACGGGTGTTCATGGAGGGCTCCTTGCCGACGATCAGAGACGAAGCAAATGAATTCGCAGTATAGCCGCTTGGCGGCCATCCGCCGTGAGCGGCGAGGCGCGCGGGGTGTTGGGGAAAATGCGGCAAGGCTTTACCATACCAGTCATGGAAAAATCACTCGTGCATGCGCACGCTCGCCCAATCGCGGCCGCCATCACGGGCGTCCTGCTGTCAATGGCGGCTCCAATGGCAGGGAGCCAACCCGCGCCCTACCCCGTGAAACTGGTGCGCATCGTCAACCCGGTGGCCGCCGGCGGCAATCAGGATATCGTGGCGCGCTCCTACGCCGAGCAGTTCAGCAAGCATTTCGGGCAGCAGTTCGTGGTCGAAAACCGGCCCGGCGCCAGCGCCATCGTCGGCACGCGCTTCGTCAAAAACGCGCCCGCCGACGGCTACACCCTGCTGGCGATTTCCAACACCTTTGCGCGCACGCCGGCCATGGTGAAGGAGGCCGGCTACGATGCGATCAAGGACTTCACTGCCGTCACCAAGACCAGCGACACGCCGCTGGTGTTCGTCATCAATCCGGCGCTGCCGGTGCGCACGGTGAAAGAATTCATCGCGCTCGCCAAACAGCGGCCCGGCGAAATTTCCAGCGGCTCGTCGGGCAGCGGCTCCACCGGCCACGTGGCGGCGGAAATGTTCGCGCGCCAGGCCGGCGTCAAATTGCTGCACATTCAATATAAGGGCGCGGCACCGGCGGTGATCGATCTCGTTGGTGGTCATGTGATGCTGCGTTTCGATCAGGTGAGCACGTCGCTGCCGCACATCCGCGCCGGCAAACTGCGCGCGCTCGGCGTCACCACGCGCAAACGCTCGGCGCTGCTGCCGAAGGTTCCCACCATCGACGAAGCCGGATTAAACGGGTTTGAAGATTCAACCTTCAACGGCCTGATGGCGCCGGCGGGCACGCTGCGCGCGGTGCTCGAACGTTTGCGCGCCGAGGTGGCCAAAGCCGCCGCCGTCGTGGAACTGCGCAACCGCTACCAGGAAATCGGCATCGAACTGGTGAGCAGCAACACGCCGGAAGACTTCGGCAACTTCCTGCGCAAGCACGTGGAAGACTTCACCAAGCTTGCGCGGGACGCGGGCCTTACTGGCAATTAAGTGACAACTAAGTGGCAACTAATTCAGCAGTAACGCACCGCCGTCTATTGCTTCTTGCCCAGCCCAATCGCGTCGTAATACTCTTTGTACTCCACCATGCGAGTGGCGAGGAATTTGCTGAACTCGGCGCTGCCCAGATAGATATCCTGAAAGATGTTGCGCTTGGCGATGTCTTTCCATTCGGGCGAGTCGTGCGCTTTTTTCAGCGCGGTTTCCATCGTCGCCACCGCGTCTTTCGGCACGCCGGCGGTGAAGGTGAAGCCGCGTATGGTGCCCGCCGTGATCGGGTAGCCCAGTTCCTGCAAGGTCGGCACGTCGGGCGCCTGCGGCAGGCGTTTGTCGGAAGCTATCGCCAGCACGCGCACTTTCTTGCCTTCGACGAAGCCCTGGCCTTCGGAGAGATTCTCGGTGGTGAACGTGGTATGCCCGCCGGCCACCGAGGTGACGGCTTCGCTGCCGCCCTTGAAGGTGACGAATTTGATCCGCGTGCCGGGCGCCTGTTTTTCCATCAGGTACATGACCATGCGGCCGGTGCCCGTGGCGGAAGTGGTCGCGCCCACGATCGAATCCGGTTCGCGCCGCACGGCGTCCATCAGATCCTTGAAGGTCTTGTGCGGCGAATTCACCGGCACCATGATGGTCTGCGGATCAATCGCGAACAGCGCCAGCGGCGTGTAATTCTCCAAACCGATATTGACGTCGGGACGGTACGCCATCACCAGCAGGGTGCTGGTCACTGACATCATGGTGTACGGATCGCCACGCTTGGTTTTGAAGTAACTCCATCCGATCACGCCGCCGCCGCCCACGCGATTGTTCACCGTCAGCAACTGCGGCAAGAATTTTTCTTTACGTATGATTTCCGCCACCGCGCGCGACACCACGTCGCCGCCGCTGCCCGCCGACGTATGCACGATCAGTTCTATCGGTTTCGCGGGAAAGGCTTGCGCAAGCGCATTGCCGACCGCGAGCGCCCCCAACCACGAGAAAACCACGGTGCCAAAACATATCGTTGCGCGCATGTATCGCTCCAGCCGTTTGGAAAGCAGAAAGTGTAGCCGCTCTGAAAGTGATTCACAGCGGCTCTACCAAGATATATATAAGTGTATGTTTATATTGATGTTTTTATACGTTACGCCAGCGCCCATACACGCGCGCGGTCACGCACGCGGCCTGGTACGGCGGAAGGCGTCTAACCCCGTAAGCTCACGGCCATGGATTAACGCGAGAATTTCATTGGTGCCGTCGGGCACCGCCAGCATGCGGATATCGCGATAGAGCTTTTCCATGCGCGCCTCGGTGGACAGGCCCATCGCGCCGAGGAGGTTCATCGCTTGCCACACGGCTTCGCGACAGGCGTTCTGCGCATGGCGCTTGGCCATCGCGGCGGCGCCGGCCGCCGGTGCGCCACTGTCGATCAGCGACAGCGCGTGATAACACAGCAGGCGGCTGGTGGTAATGGCGGTGACAATATCAGACAGATTTTTCTGCACCAGTTGGTGGCCGCCGATGACGTCGTCGAATTGCCGGCGCGTGCGCGCGTAATCGAGCGCGATGTCGTACGCGCATTGCGCCAGGTGTACCGCCTGCAAGCCGATCAGCGGCCGGTTGACTTGCCAGGTGGCTTTCAGCACGTCCGTGCCGCCACCGGCGTTGTCGGCCGCGGTGGCAGTGGCGATGAGGTTGTGCAGCGGCACGCGGCAGTTGTCGAACACCGCCTCGCCGAGCAGGCCCTGTCGCAAGCCGATGGTATCGATCTCGCGCGCCTCGAAGGCGGAATCCTTGCGCTCCACCACCACCTTGACCACGCGCTTGCCAATCTGACCCGGCCGGCAATCCAGACAGGTAACGATGATCAGATCGCACATCGACACGTTGGTGATCCACATTTTGCGGCCGTTCAACACCAGCGTATCGCCCTCCTGCGTTACGCGCGTGCGTATGCCGCGCGGGTCCGAGCCCGCGTCGGGCTCGGTGGAACCGGTGCAGCCGAGCGCGCTACCGGCAATCAACGGCGGCAAAAAACGCTGGCGCTGTTCAGCGTTGCACTCCGCATGCAAGCGCGCGATGCAGGCCTCCTGCGACACCAGCGACAGGCCAATGACGGGTGGAATTTCCTCGAACATGAGGCCGTAATCGAGCATGGCAAGGCCCGATCCACCCGCGTCGGCCGGCAGGCGCGCTGCGGTCAAACCGAGTGCCGCGAGAGCCTTGAAGATCGTCAGCAATACCGCTTTCGGTAGCGGCTGATTGGCATCATGGCGCGCCAACTCGGGTGCAATGTCGCGCGCCACCATGCGCCGTGATGCGTCGCGCATCAAGGCCTGTTCGCTGCTGAGATTGAAATCCATGCGCCAGCGTTCCGAAGCAGCGGGAACTATGCTAACTATATGTTTTATTTATTTTTTATACCCTTCCCGCAGAGCGGAAAGGGTGTCGGATTTAAGCCGTCTTTTCCTTCTTTGCCGCGGTCGAACTCACCGCGTCGGCCATCTTCACCGGCGGCACCACCGGCACGATGCCGCTCATCAGCGAACCCGGTACGGTTTCGATCAATTCCTCAACCGTGAACATGCCGTCGTCGCCCTTGTGCAGAAATTTATAGTCGTCGCCGAAGACGTAGGTGTTGATGCGGCCGCGCTCGACATGGAACACCTGGCCGTTGATGGTATCGGCGTTATCGGTGGCAAGATACGCCACCATCGGCGCGATGTATTCGGGGCCGCGATGCACCAGCGTGAGCTCGTATTGCTCCTTGGTGAGTAAACCCGCTTCAAATTTGCGACGGCGGTTTTCTTTCACCTCGGGCGTGAGCGTCATGCGCGTATCGGCCGACGGGCAAATGGCGTTGGCGGTAACGCCGTTCTTGTAGGCTTCCTTGGCGATCGAGCGCGTGAGCCCGATGATGCCGGCCTTGGCGGCGCTGTAATTGCATTGCCCGACCGAGCCTTTGAACGCGTCGGATGAAAAATTGATGATGCGCCCATGCCCCGCCGCGCGCATGTATTTGACCGCGTGATGGCAGGTATTCCAGTTGCCTTTCAGATGCACGGTGATCACCGAATCAAAATCATCTTCCGACATATTCCAGATCATGCGCTCTCTGAGATTGCCGGCGACGTTGACCAGAATATCGATCTTGCCGTAGGCATCGACGCATTGCTTGATCATAAGCCCGGCCTTGAGGTAATCGGCCACCGAATCGTAATTGGCTTGCGCCTTGCCGCCCGCGGCAACAATTTCAGCCACCACGTCGTCGGCGGGCCGCTCCTCGGTTTTCTCGCCGCCGCGACCGACACCCGGATCCACCACGATGACGCTGGCGCCTTGCCGCGCGAGTTCCAATGCCACCGCGCGCCCGATACCACGACCGGCGCCGGTGACGACGGCTGCTTTTCCTTGCAGATGCATTTTGCTTCTCCCTGTGATTGTCCGTGCGCAAAACGCCAGTATACCGGGACACTGGACAAGCCATACAGTACAGGTAGATTCAACATTCCATCATTTGTAACGGGGAACCGCGATGAAGATTCCGCCCGTCCGCCTGTCCTTCCTGCTGACTGCACTGATGTGCTCGGCTACGGTGCAGGCGCAACACTATCCGGCGAAACCGATACGTCTGATCGTGCCCTACCCGCCGGCCGGAACCACGGATTTCGTGGCGCGCGAGGTCGGCGCCAAACTCGGTGAGGCGTTCGGCCATCAAGTGGTTATCGATAACCGTCCGGGCGCCGGCACCATGATCGGCCTCACTCAGGGCGCGCGCGCGACGCCCGACGGCTACACCATCACCTTTGGCACGTCGGCGGGGCTGGCGGTGAATCCCGCGCTGGGCACGAAAATGCCGTTCGACCCGCAACGTGATTTTGTGCCGATAGGTCTGATGGTGTATGTGCCTTACTTGTTGGTAGTGAATCCGTCGCTGCCGGTGCGCAACCTCAAGGAACTCATGGATCTCGCAAGGGCGCAGCCCGGCAAACTCAACATGGCCTCGCCCGGCGTGGGCACGTCGAATCACCTCGGCATCGAAATGCTCAATGTGCTGGCCGGCGTGAAACTGGTGCATGTGCCCTACAAAGGCGGCGCGCCTGCAATAACCGATCTTGTCGCCGGTCAGGTGCAGGCAATTTTTTCCGGCACGCCGCAGGTGTCGTCGTTTGTAAAGGCCGGTCGCCTGCGCATCATCGCCGCCGCCACGCCGAAGCCTACGCGCGTCGCGCCCGGCGTGCCCACCATAGCCGAGACCTATCCCGGATTCGATTGCAACACCTGGTACGGGCTGCTCGCGCCCACGGGAACGCCGGCAGCCGTAGTCACGCGCTTGAACACCGAATTGAATCGCGTATTGAATGATGCCAGTGTGAATCAGCGCCTGCTCGATCAGGGTGTCGAAGCCACGCCGGGCACGCCCGCCGCGTTGCGGCAGTTGATCGTGGCCGAGACCGAGCGCTGGCGTAAAGTCATCAAGACGGCGGGGATTACGGTGGAGAGCGCGCAGTAACACCCGCGGTAGTGCCCGCGGTTGCACGCGCAGGTACAAGTTAAGTCCGGCCCGCGCGCGTTTCGCATTTCTCGGTTATCCTTCGCGCTGATTTTCCAACCCGTTTCATCACAACCCAGAGTTCATCATCATGCCCACCTATCAAGACACGCAACTATTCATCAACGGCACCTGGGGCCCCGCCGCCTCCGGCCGCACGCTGCCCGTGGTCAACCCGGCCACGCACGCGCACATCGGCACGGTGGCTTATGCCGAGAAAGCCGACCTCGACCGCGCACTCGACGCCGCCGACAAGGGCTTCAAAGTGTGGCGCAAGGTGTCGGCCTATGAGCGCTCGAAGATCATGCGCAAGGCCGCGGCTATTTTCCGTGAGCGCGCCGACCGCATCGCCGAGCTGATGACGCTGGAACAAGGCAAGCCGGTGGGCGAAGCCAAACTCGAAGTGATGGCCGGCGCCGACATCATTGAATGGTTCGCCGAAGAAGGCCGCCGCGCTTACGGGCGTGTGATTCCGGCGCGCGCCGAGGGCGTGTATCAACTGGTGGTGAAAGAACCCGTCGGCCCGGTGGCGGCATTTACGCCGTGGAATTTTCCGATCAACCAGGCGGTGCGCAAGCTGTCGGCGGCATTGTCCACCGGCTGCTCGATTATTCTGAAGGCGCCCGAAGAAACGCCGGCCTCGCCTGCGGAACTGGTGCGCGCCTTCATCGACGCCGGCGTGCCCGCCAACGTGATCAGCCTGGTGTACGGCAGCCCGTCCGAGATTTCCAGCTACCTGATACCGCATCCGGTGATCCGCAAGATCACCTTTACCGGCTCCACGCCGGTAGGCAAATTGCTCGCAGGCATGGCAGGCCAACACATGAAGCGCGCCACCATGGAACTCGGCGGCCACGCGCCGGTGATTATTTTTGATGACGCGGATATCGACATCGCCGCCAAGACCATGAGCTTCATGAAATATCGCAACGCGGGACAGGTGTGCGTATCGCCCACGCGCTTTCTGGTGCAGGAAGGCGTGTACAAACAATTCGTCGAAAAATTTGTCGACGGCGCCAAAGGCATGACGGTCGGCGACGGCTTCGACAAAAATACCAAGATGGCGACCATGGCCAATCCGCGTCGCCAAACCGCGATGATCAGTAATGTGGAAGACGCCCAAAAACACGGCGGCAAATTACAAACCGGTGGCCATCCCATCGGCGAAAAAGGCAACTTCTTCGAGCCGACAGTCTTCACCGAACTTGAAACCAGCGCGGCGGCGATGAACACCGAACCGTTCGGCCCGCTGGCGATCATCAACCCGTTCAAAACCTTTGATGATGCGGTGACGGAAGCGAATCGTTTGCCGTATGGATTGGCCGCGTACGCGTGGACACGCTCGGCGAAAACCGCCAACGCCATCGCCGCGCAAGTCGAGACCGGCATGATGACCATTAACCATCTTGGGTTTGCCTTGCCTGAAGTGCCGTTCGGCGGCGTGAAGGATTCGGGCTATGGTTCGGAGGGTGGTACTGAGGCGCTGGAGCCGTACCTGGTGGGCAAGTTTATTACGCAGGCAGGGCTGTAACACGGCTGCCGCGCAACGGCGGCAGAACCCGTAGGGCGTCAATAAGCGTAGCGCATTGCGCCGTAAGTGGATTGGCCA
>CAMDDY010000050.1 GCA_945893125.1 Bordetella parapertussis | reverse complement strand
AAAATGTTGTGTTATTGTTAGTTAAATATTGAAACTAACTAAGCTAAACTGTCCTCCATGGTGATACGGCGCAGCAGTGCGCACAGGAGACAACATCATGGTCCGCACACAGACGCATCTGCTCATCATCGATCCGCAAAACGACTTTTGCGATTTGCCTGAATCCTATTGCCCCAGCTTGCCGACAGCCACGCGGCCCGCGCTGCCGGTCGCCGGCGCGCACGCTGATATGCAGCGCGTCGCCGCGCTGATCGCACAGGCAGGTGCTGCCATCGACGCCATCACCGTCACGCTCGATTCGCACCAGCGCATCGATATCGCGCACCCTACGTTCTGGCGGCAAGGCCGTGGCGCGGCGGTCGCACCCTTCACGCCCGTCACCGCCGCCGATGTGCGCGCGGGACGCATTGCGCCGCGCGTGGCAGTGCATACCCCGCGCGTATTGGCGTATCTTGATGCGCTTGTGGCTACGGGTCGCTATACGCACATGGTGTGGCCGGTACACTGCGAAATCGGCAGTTGGGGGCACAACGTGCATGCCGATTTACGCGCCGCGTATAACGCGTGGGAGGAACGCACCGCGCGCACGGTGCAAAAAGTGACCAAGGGCGAAAACCCGTGGACGGAACACTACAGCGCGATCATGGCCGAAGTGCCCGACGCTGCCGACCCCGCCACGGGCTTTAACCAGGCGCTGATCGATCAATTGAAGCAGGCGGATCGCATCTACATCGCCGGCGAGGCGGGCAGCCACTGCGTCAAAGCCACTACCGAACACATCGTGCAGGGCTTGGGTGGGGATGCCCGCCGCCTCACGCTGATTACCGATGGTATCAGCCCGGTCGCCGGATTTGAATCACACTACCAGGCGTTTCTCGATGCCATGCGTGCGAGCGGCGCGCGGCTCGAAAGTGCCGCAGCCGTGGCGGCGGAACTCCAGGCCAGCGTTTGAATTTTCAGAGCGACATCATGCAAACGCAAAATCACATCGTCAAAAGCCTGCTGGAAAACGACCTCTACAAATTCACCATGTGGCAGGCGATTCTGCACAGCCACCCAAGTGCTGCGGCCGAGTATGGCTTCGTGTGCCGCAACACAGCGGCGTTTGCGCTGGCTGAATTAAAAGCCGAGGTGGAAGCCGAACTCGATCACTTGTGTACGCTGCACTTTACCGAAGCCGAGTTGCAGTACCTGCGCACATTGCGTTTTCTGAAAAGCGACTTTATCGATTTTCTCTCGGTGTTTCGTTTTCAGCGGCGCTTCATCGAGGTGCGCACCGAGGGCGAGCGGCTGGTGGTCAAGGCCGCCGGGCCGATGGTGCATGTGATGGGTTATGAGATATTTGTGTTGTACATCATCAACGAGCTGTACTTTCGCCGCTTGCCGGCCGAAGGCGTTCAGGCCAGCGCGCGCGAACGGCTGCAAGCCAAAATCGCGTTGCTGCGCGGCGAGGCGGGCGCATTCGCGGCCAGCGCGGATTTTCCGTTCACGTTTTTTGATTTTGGCCTGCGCCGCCGTTACTCGGGCGCGTGGCACGAAGAAGTCGTCACTACGCTGCTGCGCGAGGTGCCCGGCCAGTTTCGCGGCACCTCCAATGTCTATTTCGCCATGAAGCACGGCTTGACGCCCATCGGCACCATGGCGCACGAATATCTACAGGCGTATCAGGCCTTCGGCTTCAGATTGCGCGACTTTCAGAAGGCGGCGCTCGAAGGCTGGGTGCAGGAGTATCGCGGCGATCTCGGCATTGCGTTGACCGACGTGGTGGGCATGCAGGCGTTTCTCAATGATTTCGACACCTACTTTGCCAAGCTGTTTGACGGCCTGCGGCATGATTCCGGCGACCCCGTGGCATGGGGCGAACAGGCGCTGGTGCATTACGCCACACTGCGCATCGATGCCGCCACCAAGCGGCTGGTGTTCTCCGATGGACTCAATGTGCCGCGCGCGATTGCGCTGTGGCGGCACTTTCGCGGGCGCACCCAAACCGCGTTCGGCATCGGCACCGATTTGTCGAACGACACGCCGCACCCCGCGTTGAACATCGTGATGAAGCTCCTGCGCTGCAATGGTCAGCCGGTGGCCAAGCTCTCCGACTCGCCCGGTAAGACGATGTGCGACGATGAAATCTACCTTACTTATCTGCGGCAAGTGTTCAACCACGCCTGACAGTGGGAAATGATGCCGCACCATTCGATTTTTAACGGGAGCAAAGTCACATGAACATGGCCTTTCAGGCGGCGGTAGTCATCGGCAGGTTTCAGCCGTTTCATAACGGACATGCCGTGCTGCTGCAAAAAGCGCTGCAAACCGCGCCGCGCGTTATCGTGGTGCCGGGTTCCGCGTTTCAGGCGCGCGACGCCAAAGACCCTTTTACCCACGAGGAGCGCGCGGCGATGATAGCCGCCACACTCGATGCCGCTGACCGCGCGCGTGTGCGGTTCGCACCGGTGCGCGATTGCTATGACGACCAGCGTTGGGCGGATGGCGTGACCGAGGCTGTGCAACAAATCATGGGCCAGAAGGCGTCGGTCGCGCTGATCGGTTATCACAAGGATTTATCCAGCGCGTATCTCAACCGCTTCAGTGTTCCCGGCTGGACGTTCATCGACGCGGGCCGCGCGGGTGAGGTGGACGCCACGCGGCTGCGGCAAATTTATTTCGAGGGCGACAATACCGAGGTGACACAGGCGCTGCTTGCACCGCTCGCGCCGCCGGCGGTGTGCCAATACCTCAAGGGCTGGGCCAGGCTGGCGCATTACGCGCGGTTGCGCGAAGAACACTTGGCGGTGGAAGCCGGCAGGAAAAAATGGGGCGCTGGCCCGTTTATCACAGTCGATGCGGTGGTGCGCGCGGCGGATCATGTGTTGTTGATACAGCGCGCGCGCAGTCCCGGCAAAGGCATGTGGGCGCTGCCCGGCGGATTTCTCGAGCCGCGCGAGCGCGTGCTGGCGGGGGCGATCCGCGAACTGCGCGAGGAAACCGGCTTCGCGCTGTCCGATGCAGAACTCGAAATGGCGTTAAGCGGCGTCGCGGTGTTCGATCACCCCGACCGCAGCCTGCGCGGGCGCACCATCACCCACGCGCATTTTTTTGACATCCACGGCGTCCGCCCGCCGCAAGTGGCCGCCGCCGATGATGCGGCTGCCACGAAGTGGGTGCCGGTGGCGGCACTGCGCGGCATGGAAGCGGAATTATTCGAGGATCACTTTCATATCCTCAATCACTTTCTTGGATTGGGGGTTTGAGCCAGGATGAGTATTGCGCGATGAAATAAATATCAATAAAAACAATTAGTTACAATAGCTCCACCCGTAGTTGCGTTACCGCGTTGCCAGCGTGCTCGCAAGCGTCCGCGCATCGGCATGGTCGAGATGCAAAACCGCATTACGAATTTCACGCGCGCGATTTTCCGTCAGCGCGAGCCGCGCATTCGCAAAATACTTCGCTTCAATTTCCGCGCCCGTCAGCGCGCGATCACCCGCGCCGCGATTGATGCGTTCGTGATGACGGTATTCATCACCGTTTTTCATTTTGATAATGACGCCGCCTGACAGGATGCCGGGATAAAGCGAGTCGGGATCGGCGACGGCTTCGACTTTTTGCGCGAGCGCGAGGATGGCCGCATCGCTGCGCACCTGCGCTTCGAGTTCCGCGAGACCGAACTTGCCGCGCACCAGACACGCGGCGACGAAGTAATGCACGCTGAATTTGGCGTCGTAGTCGTTAGCGGGTTTTTTCTTCAGTGCCGCAGGTTCGGCGACGATGTGCAGGGTTTCTTCTGCTATCAGCGCGGTGATCGTTTCAATCTGCTCCGGCTGGATGGCGTGCTTGTCGCGCAGGATCAGCGCCGCGTCGCCGCAGGCGTGGATGAAATGGCACACGGGGAACGGCTTGACCGCGACGTTCTTCACTTCCCACGTCTGGCCAAGCTCGCGGGTGATCGCGGGGTAATCGACGACTTTTGCCAAGTCTTTCAAGTGGGTGTTGAATATCCCGAGCCGGCCTTCGTACGGCTTGGTGGGGCCGATAGCGCCGCCGCGTGCGAGGTTCGCTGCGGTGATGCCGGCCACCGACGCCCAGCCGGGATGCAGGCGCTTGTTCCATGCGCCTTCTTCGAGAAATTCCTGCGTGGCGGCTGCGGTGCTGCCGGCGAGGCCCTGTGCCATGGTGAGCTGCGGCTCGGTCAGGCCGTAGAGCTTGCCTGCGGTAATGGCGCAGGAGAAGTGGCCGATTAATCCCGTGGGATGAAAGCCGAAGTGATGAAACCCGCCTTTCGCCGCCATACCGATGCGCGTTACCGTTTCCACGCCGAGTACGTAGCCGGTGAGCAATTCGCGGCCCGATAGATTCAATTTCTCGGCAATGCCCAGCGAGGTGATGAAGGCCGTTACCGTCGGATGCAGCACCGCGCGCAAATGCGAATCGTCGTAATCCAGGCCATGCACCAATGCGCCGTTCATCAGCACCGCGTCGCGCAGCGGCAGTTTGTCCGGCATGCCGATGACGGAGCAGGCGCCGTCTTCGGCCATGCCTTGGATGCCATCGAGTATGCGGTGCGCGAAATCGTAGGTGGTGGAGGCGAGGGCGACGCCCACGGCATCGAGTATCAAAACCTTGGCGCGTTCGCGCACGTCCGGCGGAATGTTATCGTAGGTTAACGCGTGCGCAAAGCCTGAGAGTTGTTGCGACAGCGTCGGCTGTCGCGCCACCGCGGTTTGCTCCGGCGGGGTTGTCGCGTCTGGTGCGTTCATGAGTTTCTCCGCGCGCATTTTTACATTGACAGGGGCGGCCCGTATTATCGCGCATTCACGTAGAATCGTATTTTGTATCGGGGAGAATCGGCAATGCCCACAGCGTTGAGTCTTCATGGCGTGACGGCCATTTTTCTGGCGTGCTTCGGCGCGAGCGCGATGGCGCAATCCGCTTCGACGAACGCGGGGCAAGCCTATCCGAACAAATCGATACGCTGGATTTCCCCTTTCGCCGCCGGCGGCGGCACCGATCTCACCACGCGACTGGTGGCGCAGCGTATCGCGGAAGTCATCGGCCAGACGATCGTGATCGACAATCGTATCGGCGCTTCGGGCAACATCGGCACAGAAATCGCAGCACGCGCCCCGGCGGATGGCTACACGCTGGTAACGATTACGGCGTCGCATCCGCTGAGTCAGGCGTTGAGTGAACGTTTGCCGTTTGATTTGCTGCGTGATTTTGTACATGTGACGCAGATGACCACGCAGCCATACATTTTGCTGGTACATCCGTCGATCAACGCGCAATCGGTGAAAGAACTGGTGGCGCTGGCGCGTGCCGCGCCGCGCACGCTGCACTACGGCACGGCGGGCATCGGCACGCTGCAACACGTCGGCGGCATGATGCTGGCGCAGATGACCGGCACGGAATTGATGCACGTGCCGTACAAGGGCGGCGCGCCCGCGCTGGTGGATTTGCTCGGCGGGCGCTTGCAGTTTTTCTTTGGCGTGCCGGTGTCCACCATTCCGCTGATCAAGGCGGGCAAGTTGCGCTCGATCGCGGTGACCTCATTGAAACGCTCTCCGGTGCTGCCCGAATTGCCCACCATCGCGGAAACCGGATTGACGGGTTATGCGGTGGACAATTGGTATGGCATCGGCGCGCCGGCGAAGACGCCGCGCGAGGTGGTGGCGCGGTTAAACGGCGCGGCGGTGCGTGCGTTACAGGTGCCGGAATTGCGCCAGCGTCTGCGGCAGGACGGCGCGGATTCGGTGGGCAACAGCACCGCTGAATTTACCGCCATCGTACGCGGTGATCTGGAACGCTGGCGCAAGCAGGTGCGCGACTCGGGTATCAAGGCGGAGTAGCCGATACGCGATATGGACGTTCGCGTGATTCCAGAGCGCAATGCCGGTAAACTTTTTCGGTCATGAGCCTTATTAAAATTTTCGGACTCGGTGTTGCCGCTTGTAGCGGTTTGTTCTCGGGACATGTGCCCGCGCAAAACGCTGCGAAATATCCGCACAAACCCATCCGCATGATCGTGCCCTTCCCGCCGGGCGGCGGCACCGACATCATGGCGCGTATGTTTGCGCAGAAATTTGCCGACGCGGCAGGGCAGGCCGTAGTGGTGGACAATCGCGCGGGCGCCGGCGGCACCATCGGCGCGGAAACCGCGGTGCGCGCCGCACCCGATGGCTACACCCTGTGCATGGTATCCACCAGTTATTCCACCAACGCCGCGCTGTTCAAGTTGCCGTACGATGCGGTGCGCGATATCACACCCATCGTGATGATCGGCGACGCGGGTATCTTGCTCACCCTGCATCCGTCGGTGACGGCGAAAAACGTCAAGGAATTGATTGCGCTCGCCAAGGCCAAGCCGGGCGCCCTGAACTTCGCTTCGACCGGCACCGGCGGCAACACGCACCTGGCGACCGAGTTGCTGATCATGATGGCCGGCATACAAATGACGCACGTGCCGTACAAAGGCACCGGCGCGGCACTCAACGATCTGCTCGGCGGGCAAGTGCAGCTCATCATGGGCACGCTGGGTGTGATGCTGCCGCATGTCAAAACCGGCCGGCTGCGTGGCATCGCCGTCACCAATGCAAAACGCAGCAGCGCACTGCCGGATATTCCGACCATCGCGGAAACATTGCCCGGCTTTGAAGCGACGCTGTGGTACGGCCTGTGGGGGCCGAAAGGATTGCCGGCGGATGTGGTGACGCTGTGGAATCGTGAAGTGCGCAAGGCCGCGCAAGCGCCGGAGATCAAAGAGCGCTTTGTGGCCGAGGGCATCGAAGCCAGCGACGGCCCGCCGGAAGTGTTTCGCGATGTGATCCAGCGTGACGTGGGCAAGTGGATCAAAGTGGTGAAGGCGGCGAATATCCGGCAGGTGCAGTGAGGGCGTTTTTGACACAGATTTACGCAGATTCACGCAGATTAAAAAACTACTGTCGTTCCCGCGCAGGCGGGAACCCATAACACACTACCACTTGTGACAACGTGTGGATGCCCACTGTGCGGGCATGACGAAGTTGGGTTTTAATCTGCGTGAATCTGCGTAAATCTGTGTCTAATGTTTTGACGTTTTTTGGAGCAGTTAATGGCAAGCGAAGCAATTCATTACGATGTGCTGATCGTTGGTGCGGGCAACGCGGCCTGCACGGCGGCGCTGTCGGCGCTGGAACAAAACGTCAGTGTCGGCATGCTGGAAAAGGCTTCGAAAAAAGATCGCGGCGGCAATAGCGCGCTTACCGGGCATATGCGTTTTGTGTTTCATGGCGTGGAGGACTTGCGACCGCTGATCCGGAATGCGACGGAAGCTGAATTGCAATCGCTGATTGACCGGCTGCCGCGCCGCACCGAGGAGGATTCGTGGGACGAGGTAATGCGCGTCACCAATAACCAGAGCGACGAGGATTTGTTGCAGGTGCATGTCACCGAATCACGCAACACCGTTCACTGGCTGGCGGAGAACGGTCAGGATTGGGTGCCGTCGATAGGTGCGCAGGCCCTCGGTGACAACATCGTGATGATGAACGGCGGCGGTTACGGCATGCAGCAGCGCTACTATCAGGTGCTGGAAAAGCGCGGCCTGAAAATGCACTACGACACCTCCGCGCTGGAACTCACGCAGGACAGCCAGAGCCGTGTCACCGGCGTGGTGGCGTTGACGCCCGATGGCATTCAGAAATTCAGCGCGAAAGCCGTGATTCTCGCCTGCGGCAGTTTTGAATCCAATCCGGAAATGCGCGCGCGTTATCTCGGCCCGGGCTGGGACATGGTACGCATCCGCGGCGTGCCGTTCAACACCGGCGATGGCTTGAAGATGGCGATGGACATCGGCGCCATGCCGTATGGCAGTTGGACGACTTGTCACGCCTCGCCGCAGGACATCAATGTGCCAGCCTACACCGTGCCGTCGTCGCACGCGTTGGCCGGCGGTGACAGCATGGATCGCTATGTGTATCCGTATTCGATCATGGTCAATTCGAATGGTGAACGTTTTGCCGATGAAGGCGAAGACACACGCGGGCGCACCTACGCCAAGATGGGCCGCGCGATTTTGACGCAGCCCGGCGGCGTGGCGTTTCAGATACTCGATGCCAAGGCGCGCAAGCTGAATTTATATCCGAGCAATTACGCCAAGGCCACGGGCGCCAAAGCCAATACGCTGGAAAAGCTCGCCGCAGAACTCGATATCAACGCGGCCAATTTTGTGCGCACCGTGCGCGAATTCAATCGGGCGATTCAGCCGGGCGAGTTCAATCCAGATCGCTACAAACTCGACGGCAAATGCACGGCGGGCATTACGCCGAAGAAGAGCAACTACAGCTTAAGTATTGAGGAGCCGCCATTCGAAGGCTGGGCGGTGCGCTGCGGCATGACGTTTACCTTCGGCGGTATGAAGGTCGATGCCAAGACCGCGCAGATGCAGCACGTGGCGGGCCGGCCGATTCCGGGCCTCTACGCGGCGGGCGAAATGGTCGGCGGTCTGTGGGTGGGCAATTACGCGTCGGGGTCGGGGATGATGGCGGGCGCTACGTATGGGCGCATCGCCGGGCGCGAGGCCGCGCTCGCAGCGCTGGCGTAGTCTCGGTTGCCGGTTCAGGCCGCCACACGGCGCGAGCCGGCAGCAATGACTGACTGCGCCATGAAATCCGTGAGCTCGCCAATATTTGCCAGCGCGTCCAGCGCGCGCAACTGCTCGTAAAGGCGCGGCACCGCATCGGGCCGTATAGCCAGTGCCGCGCAATCCTGGAACTTCGCTTCCAGCCGGTCGGGCGGCGCAAGGTTTTGCGGGCCGCGCAGCGGCTGATCGACGCGCGCGGAAAACTGCTGGCCGTCGATGGTGGTGATGTTCACCACGCCCTGATAGTGTTCGCCCATATCCTTGGGCAATGCGGGATGCGCGGTTGCCGTGACTTTGCCCAGCAGCACACGCAGTTCCGGCTGCATCAACGCGCTGTCGGCAAAGTGATCGAACGTCACCGCGCCGTGCATCAAGGCGCGCGCCACGCAATATTGCACGCTGAATTTGGCGTCGAGCGCGGTTTTCGGATCGGGACGATTGGTGTGCGCCAGCGCGGGCGTGTGGGTGACGGTTTCTATTTTCGCGACACGTTCCGGCGTGAGGTTGTGCCGTTCGCGCAGCACCAGCGTGGCATCGATGGCCGAATGTGTGCTGGCGCAGCACGGATATTGTTTCAGGCCGATGCCGGGCGACAACACGTCGAGCGGATTCGCCCAGTTCGCGAGAATTTTTTCCACGTGATAGTTGCCCGCGCCGTTGAATAACTCGAAGAAGCCCTGCGCGTGTTCGAGCGCATCATGGCTGGCGGTGAAGCCGTCTTTTGCCATCAGCGCGGCGTAAAGTCCGTTGCGGCTGCAATGGCCGGCGTGCAGCGGTTTGGTCATGGTGCCGAAATTGGCTTTGATGCCGGATGACAGCGACGCGGCAATCGCCAGCGCGGTGGCGGTTTTCGGCACGCTGAGATTGAGCAGCCGCGCGCTGGCTGCCGCCGCGCCGAACACGCCGAGTGTGGCGGTCGGGTGCCAGCCCTTGCGGTAGTGATACACGTTGACCGCGCTGCCAATGCGCGCCTGCGTTTCAAAGCCGGTGATGTAGGCAAGTAGCAAATCCTTGCCGCTGGAACCCAGCGTTTCGCCGAGCGCGATGATCGCCGGCAGGATCGGCACCGAAGGATGGCCGCCGATGGTGTTGTTGACATCATCGTAATCGAGCGCGTGCCCGGCAACGCCATTGACGATGGCCGCATCCAGCGCCGACAGTCGGCGATTCGTGCCCCACAGCAACGCCGGCCCCGCGCCGCCGTAGGCGCCGGCCACGTTTTCAGCGATGCGCGTGGCGTCTTCGTTCGCGCCCGCGAGTGCGCAGGCGAAGGTGTCGATGATGGCGACCTTGGCCCAATGCACCGCGTCGGCGGGCAAGGTGTCGTAGCGCATGGCGTTGATACGGTGGGCGATGTCGATGGTTATGGTCATAATATATTCAATATAAACAATTAGTTATGTTATTACATCTCGGCGCGCGCGCCGGAGGCTTTGATAATTTTCGCGCACTTTTCCACTTCGCGGCGCACGAATGCGGCGAATTCCGCCGGGCTCATGTCGCGCGGCTCGATGCCCTGATTCATCAACTGCTGACGCACCTCGGGCAGCGCCAGCGCCTTGGTGACGGTGGCGAGCATGAAATATTCGGTAGCCAGGTGCGATCCGCCGCCCGCGCCGGTGCTGGCGTAGTTGAGTGCGCCGGGTTTGGCTTTCGCCAGCGCGACCAGTTCTTTCACGGTCTTCGCGGCGAGTCCCGGATTGACAACCAGTGTAAAAGTAGTCACGCCGATGAAGGCCACCTGTGTGAAATCGCGTACCGTGTCGTAAGGCAGCTTTGAATACAACGACTGGTTGATGGCAATGGCGTTGTGCGTGACCAGCAGTGTGTGGCCATCGGGGGCGGCTTTGGCGACGATATCAGTACCGAGCGTGCTGCCCGCGCCGGGGCGGTTATCGACGATGGCGGATTGTCCGAAGCTTTCTGCCAGCTGCTTCGCAATAAAGCGCGCCGAGACGTCGACGCCGCCGCCGGGGGCGAAGGGCGCAATCAAGCGGATCGGGCGCGCCGGATAGTCGGCAGCGGCGCAAACAGGCGCGCCATTGATCAGTAGCAGCGCGATTGCCGCGCCGTGTAGCCAGTGAGTGTGCATAGCAAGACATGGAGTACAGCGCGTGCCTGAGATACCTGTCAAGCTGCGACGAGGCGGCGCTGAAATCCGTTGTTTGGCACGAATAGATGCCGCAAATGGGCGTAACTGAGTAGTCGGTCGTTTAGTTGCGCGCTTGAATTAGTAAGGCAAAAGTGAATTTTAATAATGGAAGTTGAGAATAAAACTAAATCGAGATTTGAAAAAATGTATCCCGCAATGCAGCAAAATTGATTGATGCAAGCGCGGCAAGCGCGCATACTTCAAATGTGCCCAGCCTATGGCCGGCACACTCCTCCAAAACCTCCTCCTTTGGTGGAACTTCAACGCAATCCCACGGGATTGCGTTTTTTTTGTGAATCCACATTATCACATGCGTTGTGCATTGCTGCTGCGCAGCAATACGGCGATTTTGACACAATTACTACACATTTCGGCCAAGCAGTATTTTGGCCAGTGTAAAGTAGTGCCATTGCGCGACGCGAATTGCCGGCGTTGCGCCCAGGAGAAGTCGCTGCGCCGGCCGCGCCGATAACTTGTCATCGGCCAAGCCGGTCCTGTCTTCTTGTTATACTTGCCGCCCCAACGCTTATCGTCATTTTCGTCATTTTGTCTGTCTGCGGCGTGAACTTGACCACCGTCAAGGCTTGTACCGTAACCGCTGTAATAGATTCGCGCTGCCGTTCCAGCCACGCAGGCACGGTGCGGCGTACCGGAGTTTCTTTCAAGAGTTCACCATGAAAATCCACGAATATCAGGCAAAAGAAGTTCTCAAAAAATTCGGCGTGAAAACCCTGCGCAGCGTGCCGTCATTTTCGGTCGCTGAAGCTGTTGCAGCAGGCAAAATGCTGGGCGGCAACGTGTGGGTGGTGAAGGCGCAAATCCACGCCGGTGGCCGCGGCAAGGGCGGTGGCGTCAAGCTCGCCAAGTCGATCGACGAATTGAAAGCGCACGCGTCGTCGATACTGGGCATGCAACTGGTTACGCCGCAGACCGGGCCCGAAGGCCAGAAAGTGCGCCGCCTGCTGATCGAAGAAGGCGCCGACATCAAAAAAGAATACTACGTTGCGATGGTCACTGACCGTGCCTCGCAGCGCGTGGTGTTGATGGCCTCCAGCGAAGGCGGCATGGACATCGAGGAAGTCGCGCACAAAACGCCGGAAAAAATACACAAGATCACCATCGATCCGGAGACCGGTCTTACCGCCGAAGAAGCCGAGGATATAGCGCGCAAGATAGGCATTCCTGCGGGTTCCATAGGGCAGGCGCGCGATCTGCTGAAATCGCTCTACAAGGCGTTTGACGAAACCGATGCCTCGTTGGCGGAAATCAACCCGCTGATACTCACGGGTGAAGGCGCGATCATCGCGCTCGACGCCAAAATAAATTTTGACGAAAACGCCTTGTTCCGTCACCCGGAAATCGTCGCGCTGCGCGATCTGGATGAAGAGAACCCGGCGGAGATCGAAGCGTCGCGATTTGGCCTCTCCTACATTGAGCTCGACGGCAATATCGGCTGTCTGGTGAATGGCGCGGGACTGGCGATGGCAACCATGGATATCTGCAAGCTGTATGGCGGCTCGCCGGCGAACTTTCTCGATGTGGGCGGCGGCGCTTCCACCGAGAAAGTGACCGAAGCCTTCAAGATCATGTTGAAAAACCCGTCGTTAAAAGCGATTGTGGTTAACATCTTCGGCGGCATCATGAAGTGCGACGTGATCGCGCAGGGCGTGGTGGAAGCCGCGCGGCAGGTTAAATTGAGCGTGCCGCTGGTAGTGCGGCTTGAAGGCACCAACGTCGAGTTGGGCAAAAAAATTCTCGCCGACTCGGGGCTGCCGATTCTGTCGGCCAACAACATGGCGGATGCGGCGCAAAAAGCTGTTGAAGCAGTCAAGAAGGCGGCGTAAAGGAAAATAAGCATGTCCATACTCATCAATAAAAACACGCGCGTGCTGACGCAGGGCATCACCGGCAAGACTGGCCAGTTCCATACCAAAACCGGCAAGGAATACGCCAACGGCGCGGCCTGCTACGTGGCGGGCGTCACGCCGAAAAAAGGCGGACAGCTGTACGAAGGCATCCCGATTTTTGAAACGGTGAAAGAGGCCAAGGCGGCCACCGGCGCCAACGTATCGGTGATCTACGTGCCGCCGCCCTTTGCCGCCGCCGCGATTGACGAGGCGGTTGAGGCCGATATGGATCTGGTCATCTGCATTACCGACGGCATCCCCGTGCGCGACATGATCCGCACCAAATACAAAATGATCGGCAAGCGCACGCTGCTGATCGGGCCCAATTGCCCCGGCGTGATCACGCCCGACGAAATTAAAATCGGCATCATGCCCGGCCATATTCACAAGCGCGGGCCGATTGGCGTGTTGTCGCGCTCCGGCACGTTGACGTACGAAGCAGTCGGCCAGTTGATGGAAGTGGGCCTCGGCCAATCATCGTGCGTGGGCATCGGCGGTGACCCGGTGAACGGCATGAAGCACATCGACGTGATGAAAATGTTCAACGACGATCCGCAAACCGAAGCGGTGGTGATGGTGGGTGAGATTGGCGGCACCGACGAGGAAGATTGCGCGCGCTGGGTCAAGGTGAACATGAAAAAGCCGGTGATCGGTTTTATCGCGGGCTTAACCGCGCCACCGGGAAAACGCATGGGCCACGCGGGCGCCATTATCTCCGGCGGCAAAGGCACGGCGACTGAAAAGCTGCGGGTGATGGAAGAATGCGGCATCAAAGTCACGAGCAATCCGGCGGAGATGGGCAAGTTGATGAAGTCGGTATTGAAGTGATTCTTTATCCCCACGCCCGCAAGCGGGCGTGGGGATAACAGCAGAACAGCGGTACCCCTCCCCGGCATGGCGGGAACACGGCGCGTCCGACGGTCGCCGCCGCGCCTTGACCCGGAGCGCTGATCGTTCAAAGTGGATGGGCATGGAGGGGGCAAGTTGGAACCAGTTGCAATCAAGAAAGACAGAGGGAACGGGGGCCGTCGCGGCAAGCCCAAGGGGCGCGCGGTCGAACCGGTTGCGCTGGGCGAGGTGCAGGCATTGCTCGGCGCCGCGCCGCGCCGCCGCGATTTGCTGATCGAGCATCTGCACAAAATTCAGGACAAGTTTGGTTACATCAGCGCCGCGCATATCGCCGCGCTGGCGCGTGAAATGAAACTCGCGATGACCGAAGTATTCGAGGTCGCGAGTTTTTATCACCACTTTGATATCGTGAAAGAAAATGAGTCACCGCCGCCCGCTTTGACGGTGCGCGTGTGTGATTCGCTATCATGCGAACTGGGCGGCGCGGGCGAATTGATGACGGGATTAAAGCGCGCGCTGGGCGATGCCGTGCGCGTGATACCCGCGCCGTGCGTGGGGCGTTGCGAACAGGCGCCGGTGGCGGTGGTGGGGCAGAACCCGGTGGCGAATGCCAGTGTAGCGAGTGTGCAGGCGCAGATTGCCGCCCATAAAACCACCTGCGCGATGGGCAAATACACCGGCTACGCGGCCTATCGCAACAAGGGCGGGTACAAGATCGCCGCCGAATGTCTCGCCGGCAAACGCGATGCCGAAGACCTGATTAAAGCCATGGAGCATTCGGGCTTGCGCGGTTTGGGCGGCGCGGGTTTCCCGGCGGGGCGCAAGTGGCGCATCGTGCGCGGTGAAAAAGGCCCGCGCGTGATGGCGATCAACATCGACGAAGGCGAACCGGGCACGTTCAAGGATCGTTATTACCTTGAGCGCAATCCGCATCGTTTTCTCGAAGGCATGTTGATTGCCGCGTGGACGGTGCGGATTTCCGAAGTCTATATATATCTGCGCGACGAATACGCCGGCGTGCGCGCGATACTCGAAAAAGAAATCAAGGCGTTGCAAAAAAATCCGCCGTGTGCGCTGCCGCCGATATTTTTGCGGCGCGGCGCGGGCGCGTATATCTGCGGCGAAGAATCCGCGATGATCGAATCCATTGAAGGCAAGCGCGGCATGCCAAGGCTGCGTCCGCCGTATGTGGCGCAGGTGGGCTTGTTTGGTTACCCCACCCTCGAGCACAACATGGAAACGCTTTACTGGGTGCGCGATATCCTCGAAAAAGGCGCCGAGTGGTTTGCCTCGAACGGCCGCAATGGTCGCCACGGCCTGCGTTCGTTCTCGGTGTCGGGTCGAGTGAAAAAGCCCGGTGTGCATTTATCACCCGCAGGCATTACCGTAAAAGAACTGATTGCTGAATACTGCGGCGGCATGCTGCCAGGGCATGAGTTCTACGCCTATCTGCCGGGCGGCGCGTCAGGCGGCATTTTGCCCGCGACCATGGGCGATATACCGCTCGATTTCGATACGCTGAATCAATACGGTTGCTTCATCGGTTCGGCGGCAGTGATTGTTTTGTCGGATCAGGACAAAGCGAGTGCCGCCGCGCGCAACATCATGAAGTTTTTCGCCGAAGAATCCTGCGGGCAATGCACGCCGTGCCGCGTGGGTACTGCCAAGGCTTTGAATTTAATGGAAAAAAAATCCTGGAATCAAGGGCTGCTTGAGGAGTTATCGGGCGCGATGGCGGATGCGTCGATCTGCGGTTTGGGCCAGGCCGCGCCGAATCCGATACGTTGCGTGATGAAATATTTTCCGAAGGAAATTCAATGACAGCGCATAGCAATGACGAACTGAAAGCCATGCCGGTCGAATTCAAACTGAACGGCAAAGATGTATCCGCTCACGCCGACGAAACGATTATTCAGGCGGCTAAACGGCACGGCGTGGAAATCCCGCACCTTTGCTACAAGGAAGGCATGCGCCCCGACGGCAATTGCCGCGCCTGCGTGGTGGAGGTGAAGGGTGAGCGCGTGCTGGCTGCGTCGTGCTGCCGCGCACCCGCCAAAGGCATGGAAGTCACCACCGATTCCGAGCGCGCGGTCAAATCGCAAAAGATGGTGCTTGAGCTGCTGCTCTCTGACATGCCGGAAAAGCGTCACACGCTTCAATCCGAGTTGGATCAGTGGGCGGGCAAGCTGCAAATCGGCAAGCCGCGCTTTGAAGCACGCCGTCAGCCGCAAGCCGATTTGTCGCATCACGGCATCGCGGTGAATCTCGATTCGTGCATTCAATGCACACGCTGCGTGCGTGCCTGCCGCGAAGTGCAGGTAAACGATGTGATCGGACTCGCGTTCCGTGGCGAACATTCAAAGATCGTGTTCGATATCGATGATGCGATGGGCGACTCCACCTGCGTGGCCTGTGGCGAATGCGTACAGGCGTGCCCGACCGGCGCGCTGATGCCCGCGCGCGAAGCCGGGCTGATTAAGCCCGACAAACAAGTGCATTCGGTGTGCCCGTTCTGCGGCGTGGGTTGCCAGCTC
>CAMDDY010000049.1 GCA_945893125.1 Bordetella parapertussis | reverse complement strand
CATCATGTCACCTCCATCGGCAAGCTGCATTACGCCAGCGGTGATGATGTCAAACGCAACGGCTTCGATGAAGAAATTCTGCCGATGCACATCGTCAACGGCATCGGCGATTTGCTGGGACTGATTCGCGACGAGTTGCCGCGCCGCCCGGGTGCCGCCAACCTCGGCCCCGACGCCGGGCCGGGCGAATCGGATTACACACGTTACGACCGTTCGATTGCCGATGAAACCGTGAAGTGGCTCACGCACGAAGCGCCGAAGTACCAAAGTAAGCATCCCGACAAACCTTGGGCGATGTACGTGGGATTCGTGGCGCCGCATTTCCCGCTGATCGCGCCGCAGGAGTTCTACGACCTGTATCCGGTGGACAAAGTGCCCTTCCCCGACATGTATGCGCACGATCAGCGCCCGCGTCATCCTTTTACCGATGCCATGCGCAAGAGCATGTGCTTCGACGAAAGCTTTGATGAGCCGATGGTGCGGCGTGCAATTGCGGCGTACTTTGGCCTCACCACCTTCATGGATCACAACGTCGGCAAGATTCTGCAAGCGCTCGAATCACTCGGCATGCTGGCGAATACGCGCATCGTGTATTCGTCGGATCACGGCGACAATCTCGGCACGCGCGGCATGTGGGGCAAATCGACAATGTATGAGGAATCCGCCGGCATCCCGATGATCATCGCCGGGCCGGGCGTGCCGCGCGGCAATGTATGCGACACGCCGGTGACGCTGGTGGATGCGTTTCCCACCTACGTGCAGTGCGTGGGCGCTAAGCTTGATACGAGCGATGCCAACCTGCCGGGCGTGTCGCTCTATGACATCGCCAACGGACTTGTGCCCAAGCGCACCATCCTGTCGGAGTATCACGCGGCAGCGTCGATCACCGGCAGTACAATGATCCGCCATGGCAAATACAAATATGTGCACTACGTTGGCCTGCCGCCGATGTTGTTCGACCTGCACGCCGACCCCTACGAGCGTAGCGATCTCGGTCGCGATGCCAGGTACGCCAGCGTGATCGCAGAATGCGAAGCAGCGTTGCGCAAAGTGGTCGATCCCGACGCCGCCAACCACAATGCAAAATCGGATCAGGCCGCGGCCATCGAAAAAAACGGCGGCAAGGACGCCATCCTCGGCAAAGGCACCTTCCGCTACTCGCCGCCGCCGGGGGTTAAGGCCGCCTATCACTGATATGCGTAAGTATTTGTTTGTAAACACTTTTATGTTCTATACCGCGGTGTGCGGCAGCGCCGTAGCGCAGACACAAAACTACCCCTCGCGCCCGATCCGCTTTCTCGTCCCCGGCGCCGCAGGCAGTTCGCAAGACATCGTCACGCGCATACTTTCCAATAAACTCGCGCAGCAACTCAGTCAGCAATTCGTGGTGGACGCACGCGCGGGCGCGACCGGCTTGATCGCCATCGACATCGCGAAGACCGCGGCGCCCGACGGCTACACGCTGATCGCCGCCACGAGTTCGCTGTTCTCCGGCATCCCCGCGCTGAAAGCAAAATTGAGTTACGACCCGGATCGTGATTTCGCGCCGCTGTCGCGCATGGCCTCCGTCGCCAACGTGGTCACCGTCAACGCTGCGCTGGGTGTGGACACCGCCGCCGATCTGGTGAAACTCGCGCGCGCGAAACCGGGGCAACTCAATTACGGCTCGGCGGGCAACGGCTCGCCCGCGCACATCGCGGGCGCAATGTTCGATGTGCTCGCCGGCGTGCGCAGCAACCACGTGCCGTACAAAGGCGCCGCGCAGGCGCTCACCGATGTCATCGGCGGCCAACTGCATTACCTCATCACCTCGCCGCTGGTGGCGATGCCGCACGCGAAAGGCGGACGCATCAAGGTGCTCGCCAGCACCGGCGCGAAACGCGATCCGCTGCTGCCCGAGTTGCCGGTATTCGCCGACACCGTGCCCGGCTACGAAATCACGCAATGGTGGGGCGTGGTCGCGCCGGCGAAAACGCCGCCGGAGATACTCAAACGCCTGCACGCCGAAATCATCAAGGCGCTGCAATCACCCGATGTGCGCGAACTGCTCGCCAAACAGGGCGCCACCGCGCAACCCGATACGCCGGAAGCATTCGCCGCTTACATGAAAACCGAGCGCATACGCATCGGTAACCTCGGCAAGAAAGCCGGCATCGTGCTCGATTGACTGAAGTTACCGATGCGCAAGCGTCAATCCACACGCGCGCCGGAGTAGCGCACGACATTGCCCCATTTGGAAATTTCACTCTTGAGGTAATCGCCGAATTCAGTTTGCGACGCGCCCAGCGGTATTGACCCTTCATTCAGCAGGCGTTTACGCACTTCCGGCGTCTGGAGCACTTTGCCCAATGCCGAACTCAGTGTTGTCACTGCCGCCGCGGGCGTGCCCGCGGGCGTCAATACGCCGTACCACTGGCTGGCTTCAAAACCCGGCAAACCCGACTCCGCGACCGTCGGCAATTGCGGCAGCACATCCGAACGCGCCGCGCTGGTAATCGCAATCGCCCTCAGCCTGCCGCTGTTTACGTGCGGCAACACGGCCAGTGGCGACAACATGCTGAGCGGCACCTCGCCGCTTAACAACGCGATCAGCGCCGGGCCCGCGCTTTTGTACGGCACGTGAGTGAGCTTGATCTTCGCCATCACGTTGAACAGTTCCGACGCAAGGTGCGGCGTGGTGCCGCTGCCTCCCGATGCGTAATTGATGCGCCCCGGCGCGGATTGCGCCAGGGCGATGAGCTCCTTGATGGATTTCACCGGCAGCGAGGGGTGAACGACGACGATATTGGGTGAAGTAGCGAGCAACGTAACCGGCGTAAAATCCTTGACCGGGTCGTAAGCAAGCGAACGATACAGCGTGACATTGATTGCCATGGCCGCGGCGCCCATCAGCAAGGTGTAGCCATCGGGCACGGCACGCGCCGCCAGTTCGTTGCCGAGGTTGCTGCCCGCGCCGGCGCGGTTATCGATGACGATCTGCTGGCCGAGATAGTCGCCGAATCGCGGCTGGATCAGGCGCGCCACCGCATCCGCGCCGCCGCCCGGCGCATAGGGCACGATCAGCCTGACGGGTTTTACGGGATAGGCTTGGGCAGGCGCTTCACCGGGCAGGCCGCCAACCGCGACGCAGACGATGCAGAAAACGCCCTCGACTTTCATCAGCGCCCCGTCAGACGCGCCACCGATTGCGTGAGCACGTGGGCCGCAACCGGCGCCAGCGCGTCATCCGCAATCGATTCGGGATTGCCGCGAATGATCACCGCCGCGCTTTCAGGTACATCGCGCGAGCGCATCACGGCCTTCGCCAGTTGCTCAAACTGCTCGGTTACCAGCACCACCGCCGGCATGCCCTTGCGTATCAACTCCGTCGTGTCGTGGACACTCCACGACGTGCACGAGCCTCAATTCGCGAGGCCGACAATCGCGGCGTCAAAATCCTGCGCAATCACGCCGAGCAGATTGTCCGGCGGCTCACGATTGCGCGGCACCTCGAACACCACGATCTCTTTCACGCCGTGCTGGTCGCGCAACGGGCCGGCGACCAGATTGCCGATCTTGGTCATGCTGAGCCAGCCGTTGTTGACGTAGGCCAGACGTTTGCCGCGCAGATCGTTGATGCGCAGTCCCGCAAGCGTCTTGGCGGGATTCGGGTTGGTCGGATCCAGAAACTGCATGGCGGTATCTCCTTTTCGTCCTGTCAGGACGGCAATCGAATGCGTTTCGTAATGATGGAAACCGGGTGTGTGAAACTCGGAATATAAGTCAGATGATAAGGCTCGGGCCCGCCCGCCACCACGAGCACGATGTTACCCGGCCCCTCGCACACATTGATGTTGCGGTTGCGCTCCCACGACTCGTACACCGGCCGCGAAATCTGGCGATCCGGCGGCACCTGCGACAGCGGCAGCACGGTGCGCGCGAAAATCTCTTCCTTGATGCGCCGTTTGTCCCAGCCCGCCGCGTGAAATATTTTCGCGTGCCCCGGCCCGATCACCAGCAGCGGCGCGCCCGAGCCGCGCAGATAACCGTTGCTGCCATAGTAGCGCATCCCATCCGCGACCATGTGCACGATGCCCTCCGGCGTAGTGAAGCCGCACCACATGTTTTGTGTGCCTTGGCCGCCCACCACCGACACCGTGCTCTCGTCAGGGCGAAAACCCAGCTCCACATGCAACGGCGCCCACGGACTTTCTTCCTCCAACTCGCCAAAGCAAAATGTAAAACGGCCCGGCATGCCGTGGATCGACTTCGATATCTCGCCGGGGTGACACAGCCCAACGTTGAGTAACGTCAGCTTGAGCGCGCGCCCTATGGTGGCGTTGGCGCGAAAGCCGGGCCCCATGCAGCCGCGGCCGCAATTGATGTCGAGCGCCCTGCGTAGAGGCCCGTTGACGATCAGCACCGGCGACACCGGATTGGTCGTGGTCTGAATGCCGAGGAGATCGAATCGCGGATCCGTCACCGCGTCGAGCGCGGCAAGCACCACCGGAAAATATTCCGGCAGACAGCCCGCCATCACCGCATTGACCGCGACTTTCTCGATGGTGGCTACGCCATTCTCGGGTGGAATAACGCCGATCTCGTGTGACGGCGGCAACCCCACGCAGTCGATCATCGCCTGCACCGCGCGCTCGGTGGGCGGAATGACCGGCAACCCGTCGGTGATGCCGAGCTTCACCATGTGCGTAAACAATGCGCCCGCATCGTCCGGGCCGTCGATGCGTTTCGATGTCAGCATCACCAGCTCTCCCGCGATGCTTCGAGTAATGCTTCCCAGTCCGGCGGCAACACCACGCGGCGGCTGGTGCGCGCGCCATGCATGTGGTTGCCCATGTAGGCGCGCGACTGGTTGCGCCCCGGGTCGCCCGCCACCACCAGACCGATATGCTCCGGCTTGACGACCATGCGGATCATGCGATCGGGATCATCCGATGCCGCGTATTCGGGCGGCAGCAATCCGCCATCGACGAGGCGTTTGAAATCGAGTTCCATGCCGCTGGTGTGTTTGCAGTAGTGTTGCGCCTTCGACGCACTCATGGTTGCGCGTTCCCAGAAAAATTTGCGTACCTCGTCCTTGCCGCACTCGCGCGCGATCACCCGCGCCACCGACGGGCCGATGACGATCAGCGGATGCCAGTAGCCGATTTTCATCGCCGCGTGCGCCCAATACGAAAACGCCTGGCCGGCCACATCGACGAGTTGCTGCATGTGCGGCACGGCCCGGTCGCCGGAACTGTATATCGGCGAGCTGATGGTAACCACGCTTTGTACCGTCACCACGGACTCATGCGCGGCAAAACCGCAGTCCTGCGCAAACGTCGGCCAGCCGATTTCGCGCGCGAACACCTCGTTCTCGGCAAGCGCCACGTTGAACGTATAACCGATGCTGCCCTTGTCGCCGGCGCCTGGCGGAATGCGGTAACCGCAGATGTTGGATAAATAGAGCCGCAGGAATCGCCCGACGCTAGCGTTCGCCTGACGCCCGACTTTCATCACGCCCGCCCCATGGTTGAAATCAAGCTGTTCGATGATCGGCCCGCTGATGATGGGCAGCGACTCCCATGCGGTGGTGGAGCCCGCTTCCTCGACCTTGAAGTAAGGATCGCAAATGGCTTCGACTGCCGCCACCAGCAGCGGCATGTATTCCGGACGGCACCCGGCCATCACGCCATTCACCGCGATGCTGTGGATGGTCGCGCGGCGCCCCTCCTGCGGCAACACGCCCAGCGACTCGGCGGGGTCTCTCGCGCTGAATCGCAGGAACGCAGCCACGCGTTCGCGTGTCGGCGGGATGATGGGCAGCCCATCGCTCCATTGCTGACGATGATAGTGAGTTTGCACCTGGGTCAGCGTGCCCCTGAACACGGCGGCACCCGTGCGTGCGTCGGGCGACACGGTTTCATCCCATGGCACCTCTGGCGGAGTCGTAAGCCCGCGGATGATTGCCGGCAGCAGGTGCTCCGTTACCTTGGCACGCACGCCATCCGCGCCGTCGAGCATCGGCGCGCCGGGATATTGCGCCACGGCAAGCGGCATGCCCAACCCCTTCGAAATGAGCGCGGCCTGTTTCATGAACCCGGAACCGACGATGGTGACTGACGGCACACCCGCCGATTCCGCCGCCTTGCTTGCCCGCAACACGGCGGGCGTGCAGCCGCCTCAGGCGCCTATGCCGGAAATCACCGCGTCGCACTTCAACCGTCGCAACTTGTCCGCGAGACCGCCGAGAATTTCCTTTTCGCGCGGCCCATAGAAATTGCCGAATTCGCCGTACTCGACAAAGCGTATGCCGGGAAAACGAGCGCGCAGATGCTCGCGCAATTGCGGGAAGATGGTTTCGCCGTGAAACTTGGCGTCCCACAGTTCGGCTACGGTCTTGCCGGCCAGATCATCAAGACGCGGCGCGGCCTCGCGCGCGCTGTCAGCTTTCTCCGACAGTGGCCATAACACTTCATATTGCGGTTCACCTGTTGTCATTGACACCTTGCCCCTCCCGATTTAATCGGCGCGCGCGCCCGACGTTTTGATGATTTTGGCCCATTTCGGTATTTCGCTGCGTATGTACTGCGCGAATTCCTGAACGCTGCCGCCGATGACTTCGACACCCTGCGCCGCCAGTTTGTTACGCATCTCCGGGCCTTACACGATTCTGTTCAATTCCGTGTTGAGGCGCGTCACCACGCCGCCCGGTGTCCCCGCCGGCCCGACCAGACCATGCCAGGCGCGCGCTTCGTATCCGGGCAGGCCGGCTTCCGCCACCGTGGGCAGATTCGGCAACGCGTGCAGGCGCCGGGTATCGGTCACACCGAGCGCACGCAAGCGTCCGGACTCCACCTGCTGCATCACCGAAGTCACGCTCGCGAACATGACCTGATTCAATCCGGCGATGACATCGGTCAATGTCTGCGGCGCGCCCTTGTAGGGAATATGCACCATGCGTATACCCGCCATCGCATTGAAAAGCTCGCCCGCGAGATGGGTCGCGGCGCCTATGCCGGAGGAAGCATAGTTGAGTTCGCCGGGTCGCCGTTTGGCCAGCGTAATGAATTCCCTCACCGATCGCGCCGGCAGCGACGGATGTATCGCCATCACGCTGGGCTGCGATGCAAGCAACACCACCGGCGCAAAATCGCGCAGCGGATCGTACGGCAACCTGGAATAGAGACTCACATTCGTCGCCAGCACGCCCTGGTTGCCCAGCAGCATGGTGGTCCCGTCCGGCGCGGATTTCGCGACCAGTTCGGCGGCGATATTGCCGCCCGCGCCCGGCCGATTGTCGATCACCACCGATACGCCCAGCGCCTCGCCCAGCGGCGGGGCCAGCAGGCGCGCGAGAATATCGCTGGAACCACCCGCCGAAAAGCCCAACACGATACGCAGGGATTTGACCGGCGCCGCGCCGCCCTGACCGTACGCGGGCCATGCCACAATGGCTGCGGCCAGCAGCAAGAACAACTTCACGCCGCGACGAAAGTATCGGACAGCGAAGAGCATCATTACCGTCGTGACCGTAAACATGTTATCAATCCCGCGTTTGCAAAACGCTTTGCGCAAATTAGCATAACAGTCCGCGCCGTTATGATGCCAAGTATCGCAAGCAGCCATTACAACACGCCGCATGCGGCGACGCCCCTGCCAAATAAATCATAAGTAATTGTTTTTAAACAACTTTTATAACACTCGTCGATATTATTGACTGGCGGGCACAAATCACGCCAAATCCGCACATCGTCTTCCGCCCCTAAGAACCATCGTGACTCAACCCGCCAATCTTATTTTTTTCCAGTCCGACAATCACAACCGCGCGGTAACCGGCTGCTACGGCCACCCGTTTGTGAAGACGCCGAACATTGACCGCATCGCCAGCACCGGCGTGCGCTTCGAAAATTCCTACAGCGCGAGTGCGCTGTGCTGCCCCGCGCGCGCGGCAATTGCCACCGGGCGTTATCCGCATCAAACCGGTTTCTGGGATAACGCGATTGCCTACGATGGTAGCGTGCCTACCTGGCATCACCGGCTGCGCGAGCAGGGCCACACCGTTGTTGCCGTCGGCAAACTGCATTACCGCTCTGAAAAAGACGACAACGGCTTCACCGAGGAAATCGAGCCCATGCATTTGCACGACGGCAAGGGTGCAATCAAGAATCTGCTGCGCGGTTACGATGCCGAACCAGCCAAGGACGACGGCAGTTTCTGGAAGCTCTACATGAATCGCTCCGGCGTAGGCGAAACGCATTACCAGGAATACGACCGGCGCATCACCGCGAAATCCATCGCGTGGTTGAAACGCCATGCGGGTGACACCGGCAAGCCGTGGGTGCTGTATGTGTCGTATATCAGCCCGCATCCGCCGTTCACCGTGCCCAAACGGCTCTACGATCTGTATCCGGAAAACGACATGCCGTTGCCCGCGGGGTTTCGCCCCGGCGAGCGTAGCGAACACCCGGCCACGCAATATCTGCGGCACATGGACGGCATGCTCGACATGACCGACGAAGCGGCGCTGCGGCGCATCGCCGCCGGCTACTTTGGACTCATCACGCACATGGACGAACAAATTGGCGAGGTGATGAAAGCCGCAGAGGCGCTGGGCCTCCTTGCCGACACCCGTATCGCCTACACCAGCGATCACGGCGAGTTGTTCGGCTCGCAGGGTGTGTTCGGCAAGAAAAATCTGTACGAGGGCGGCATCGGTGTGCCGTTGGCGCTGTCGGGTCCGGGCATTCCGCAATGCAAGGTTTCGCAACAAATCGTTTCACACGTGGATTTGTTTCCGACGCTGGTCGAAGGCACGGGCGCACGCCTGTCGCAATGCGACGATGACCTGAAAGGCGTATCGCTGTGGCCAGCGCTGTGCGGTACGGACGTGGCTCGCAGAGGCTTCGCCGAATATCATGCCCAAGGATCCAAAGCCGCTGCGTATGTATTGCGCGCGAGCTACATGAAGCTCATTTATCACGTCGGTATGCCACCGCAGCTTTACGACTTGAAGCGCGATCCGGACGAATTGCATGACCTTGCGCCTTCCATGCCTGGCACGGTGAAACTTTGGGAAAGCAATCTGCGTGAAATCTGCGACCCCGAAGCCGTCGATGCGCGCGCCAAGGCCGATCAACGCAAGTGGGTTGAGCACTGGGGCGGACGCGATAAAGTCGCGGGCACGTCGCAGATATTGTTCACGCCGCCGCCGGGTGTTTCGAAAGAAGAAGCCTGGGCAATACCCTCTCCCCCAACCCCTCTCCCGCAAGCAGGAGAGGGTGGCCGATAGGCCGGGAGAGGGAAACACACCTGCATTACGCTATAGTATTAGAACTCATGACTCTCACCGAATTACGCTACATCGTCGCCGTCGCGCGCGAAAAACATTTCGGCCGCGCGGCGGAAAAATGTTTCGTCAGCCAGCCCACGCTGTCGGTGGCGATCAAGAAGCTCGAAGACGAACTAGGCGTGGCGCTGTTCGAACGCGCCGCCAATGAAGTGCGCGTCACCGGTGTGGGCAGCCGCGTGGTCGAACAGGCCCAGCGCGTGCTCGAAGAAGCCTCCGCCATCAAGCACATCGCCGGCGCGGGCAAGGATGAACTCGCCACCCCATTGCGCTTTGGCGCGATCTACACGGTGGGCCCGTACGTCACCCCGCAGTTGATTCCCCTGCTCAACAAACGCGCGCCCGACATGCCGCTGCTGATCCAGGAAAATTACACCGCCAAACTCGGCGAACTACTGAGAAACGGTGACGTCGATCTGATACTGCTGTCGGAGCCGTTCAATGAGCCGGGCATCGTCACGCAGGCGGTGTATGACGAGCCGTTTCGCGTGGTGATGCCGGCGAGCCATACGTGGGCCAAAAAGACGCGCATCGCCGCCGCCGATCTGTGCGACGAAACGCTGCTGCTGTTGTCCACCGGCAACTGCTTTCGCGATCAGGTGATGCAGGCCTGCGCGGGCGCCAAGCGTGCAGTGAACGCGGGCTTGCAACAGTCGCTCGAAGGCAGCTCGCTCGAAACCATACGGCAAATGGTCGCGTCCGGCGTCGGCATGACCGTGTTGCCCACCACGGCCGCGGAAGCGCGCACGGCCGATACCCGGCTCACGGTCACCAAACATTTCGCAGCACCCGCGCCGTCGCGCCGCATCGCGCTGGCATGGCGCAGGAGTTTTCCGCGCCTGCGCGCAGTGCAGGCGGTGCGCGACGCGTTACTGGCCTGCAAGCTGCCCGGCGTGGCGCTGTTGCCGCTGGCCAAGCCGGTCGAGCACTAGCCACACCGCCAGTCATAGTGGGGGACGCGCCGCACTATCCGGTGGGGATCATCGGCGCCGGCCCCACCGGGCTGATGCTCGCCAATCTGCTCGGCGTGTATGGCGTAAAAACACTGCTCGTCGAGCGCCACCCCGCCACCGTGGATGAGCCGCGCGCCGTCTCCATCGACGACGAAAGCCTGCGCGCCGTGCAAAACGCGGGCATGCTCGACCGCGTGCTGCCCGATATAGTGCAAGGCTACGGCGTGATTTACCACGATCTCGCCGGACGCGAATTCGCGCGGATCATGCCGCCATCGCGCGAATACGGTCACGCCAAACGCAACGCATTGCGCCAGCCGCTGTTTGAAGCGGCGTTGTGCGCCGCGCTCGCGCGCTCCCCGCATGTGCAAGTGCGAATGAGTCACGAGTTAACCGCGTTTACCGAGACCAGCGACAAGGTCGAACTCACGCTACGGCACGCGGGCGGCACGAGTCAGGCCACCTGCGATTGGCTGATCGCCTGCGACGGCGGTCGCAGCACGGTGCGCGACAAACTCGGCATCAAGATGCGCGGCGCCACCTATGCCGAACGCTGGCTGATCGTTGATCTTGAGAACCGTGAGGATGCGTTTATCCACACGCGCACCTATTGCGATCCGGCGCGGCCCGCGATACGACTGCCCGGCCCGCACGGCACCCTGCGTTATGAATTCATGCTGCGCCCCGATGAGGACGCGGACGCCCTGCTCGATGAAACCCGCATCCGCAGCTGGATGCGCGAACGCGTGGCCGCCGATGCCGCGCTGCCCATCGTGCGCAAAGTGGTTTACACCTTTCATGCGCGCATGGCGGAGACCTGGCGCAAGGGCCGCGTGTTCCTCGCCGGCGATGCCGCGCACCTGTCACCGCCCTTCGCCGGCCAAGGCATGAACAGCGGCGTGCGCGATGCCGTCAATCTGGCGTGGAAACTCGCGGCAGTGGCGCGCGGCGAACTGGGGCCGTGCCTGCTCGACAGTTACGCCGTCGAACGCCCGCCCCATGCGTGGTCGTTGATCCGCATGGCTTTGCGTATCGGCAGCTTCATGCAACCGAAATCGCGCGGGTCGGCACGGTTGATGCAGGGCGCGCTGCGCGCGATCAGTCTTTACGCCCCCGCGCGCGACTACATACTGCAGCTGAAATTCAAACCCAAGCCGCGATTCGACGCGGGCTTCTTTGTGCCGGACGCGGCGCCGAATGATGCCATGCGCGCCGGTCAGCTTTTGGTGCAGCCGTCCGTGGAACTGCCTGACGGAAAACGTGTGCTGCTCGACGATGTGCTCGGCAATAGCTTTGCCTGTATCGGCTGGAGCGCGGCCGCGGATGAACCCGCCTTGAATGAGACGCTCGCGGGATTACGTGCAAACAGGCTCGTGATCCTGCGCAAACATAAACCGTTTCCGGAAGTAGCGCCGCTACCCGCCGGCATGCGCATCGTGCGGGATTGCGACGGCGTGCTCGAAAACCTGCTCGACGGGATACACGCGCACGCGCTGCTGCTGCGCCCGGATCGCCACGTGCTTGCCGTCCTGCGCCGGACGCATTTCACGCAAGACCTCGCGCGGGTTAAAACGCTGTTTGCACAAACCTGGACAGCCTGACCATCCCGGTGCCGCCAATTCGATAGCTATTGGCTATCGATAACATCGTAACAATCAATTAGATTGATGTCGCGAACATCTTCAAACTGCGCCTCAAGCGTGAACCCGCGCGAACCTTAACCTTCAAGGAGACTCCTATGAAACCCGAATCCATCACCATCAAGAACATTGAATCGGCCTTCGCCGGCGAATCGATGGCGCACATCAAGTACCGCTACTTCGCGAAGATCGCCCGCGCGCACGGCGATGAAGCAACCGCAAAGGTTTTCGAAGACACGGCTGATCAGGAAGTGCGGCACGCCTTCGGCCACCTTGACCTGCTCTACCCGCCCGCCGAACTCACGCCCGCCAAGTCGCTCGAAATGGCGATTGCCGGCGAGACTTACGAATACACCGAGATGTATCCGAATTTCCGTCACTTGGCCGAAGAAGAAGGCAATGCGGCGGCGGTGAAGGAATTGGACGAACAAATCGAAGAATCAAAAGAACACGCGGCGCGCTTCCAGCAAACACTCGCCAAGGCCGCCAAGCGCTTCGCTGCGCTGGCGAAAGTGGAAGAACGTCACGCCAATCACTACAAGGCGACGCTCGCGAAAGTGAACGCTTGATTGATATCTAACAAGGAGACTGAGATGGAAAAATGGCAATGTATAGTGTGTGGTTACGTGTATGACGAGGCCTCCGGCGATCCGGAGCATGGCATTGCGGCAGGCACACGCTGGGACGATGTGCCCTCGGACTGGGCTTGCCCGGAGTGCGGCGTCACCAAGGAAGACTTCGAGATGGAGTTGCTGGCAGCGTAAGCACACCAGCCGGTGTGGATTAAAATACGCGTCTTCTCCCGCCGCCGGCTGGCCGCCGCACGGCGGGAGGTTTCAACCAACGGAAATCCTCATGCACCCCATCATCATCCTCGGCAGCGGTCTCGCGGGCTACGGCGTCGCGAAAGAATTGCGCAAGCTCGATAAAACCACGCCGCTCGTTATCATCACCGCCGACGGCGGCGAATCGTATTCCAAGCCCATGTTGTCGAACGCGCTGGCGTCGAAGAAAACGCCCGCGGCACTCGCCATGGCGCAAGCCGCGCAGATGGAAACCACCTTGCCCGCGACGCTGCGCACGCGCACGCGCGTGACAGCCATCGATGCCGGCGCGCATTGCGTACACATGGGTGACGAGAAACTCGCGTATTCAAAACTCGTGCTGGCGCTGGGCGCGGAACAAATACGCCTGCCTATCGTTGACAAAGCGGGCAATGGAGCCGATGCCGTGCTGACGGTCAACGATCTCGACGACTACGCCAAATTCCGCACCGCGATTGAAGGCGGCAAGCGCGTGGTCATTATCGGCGCGGGCCTGATCGGCAGCGAATTCGCCAACGATCTTGCCGCCAGCGGCCACCCGGTTGAGGTGATCGACATTGCCGACCGACCGCTGGGCAGACTGCTGCCGCCCGAAGGCGGCGCGTTACTGAAGGACAAACTCGCCGCGCTCGGCGCACGCTGGCATTTCGGCGCCGGCGTGCAATCCATCGACCACGACGGCGCGGCGCTCAAGGTCACGCTCACCGATGGCGAAACGCTCGACGCCGACGTGGTGCTGTCGGCAGTGGGCCTCAAGCCCAGAATCGATCTTGCACGCGCGGCGGGTCTTACCGTCAATCGCGGCATCGTCGTCAACCGTCACCTGCAAACGAGCCATGCGGATATTTACGCCTTGGGCGACTGCGTGGAGATCGAAGGTTTGGTGCTGCCGTTCATTATGCCGATCATGCACGCCGCGCGCGCGCTCGGCCCCACCCTCGCGGGCACGCCGACCGAGGTGAAATATCCCGCGATGCCGGTACTGGTGAAAACGCCCGCGTGCCCCACCATCGTATCGCCGCCCGCACCGGGTGCGGTGGGTGTATGGAAAATCGAGCAGACCGCCGACAGCGTTAAATCATTGTTTGTTGATGCGTCGGGAAAACTGCTGGGCTTTGCGCTGAACGGCGCAGCAACCGCCGAGCGCGGCAAGCTGCTGCCGCTATTGCCACCGGTATTGGTATAGCGCACAGACTACTGCGGTCACCGTAGGATGGGTGGAACCCATCACAATCGCCACCGCCGTTTTGATGGGCTTCACCCATCCTGCGCAATCGGTCTAACTCATCGCCGTCACCAAAATCAGCAGCACAATAATCACCGCCAGCACGGCAAACCCGATCTTCACCCAGCTCTTCGGATAATCGCCGGAGATTTTTCCGGTGTAGCCGTTCATCACCACCTGAAAGTTTTTCGCGCCGAAGCGGTACTGCAACATCCACAGCGGCGCGAGGATGTGCTTGAAGGTCTGCCCGCTGTACGCTGAACTCACGCGCAGATTGCGTTGCGTGTCGCCGGGCACCGCCGAGCGGCACATCGATTGCACCTGCTGTTCCATTTGCTCGCGCGATTTCTGTGCGGCGGCCACCAGATCAATCTGGTAACGCTCGACCACCCAACCGGATAAAAACGCCGGGTCGTAGGGCGCCAGCCCTGCCGTCGGAAACGGCTCCACCGCGCGCAGATGATTGGCCTGTATGCCGAGCGATGCCGGCACCAGTTCATCATCAAAAAAATGCTCGATGCTGCCGCGCACATATTCCCAGCGCGTGCGCTGGATCTGTCGCGTCTGCCGGTTGCCGGAGCTATCGGTATATTCTTCGGTTTCGTAATAGTGGTAGCCGGCTTCGGCTTCCCAATCGGCGTTGGCCTGCGCGTCGAACGTCCAGTATGGAATGTAAATGCCTTTCACCGTGTCGGTGAGCGCGGCTTTTTTCAGTCTGTTCGGCGCAAACCAGCGCGAGCCGTACCAGGTCTTGATGAGTTCGCGCGCCTTGGTGTTGGCGATTTTCATCGGCAACAGGCTTTCTGGTGAAAACGCCTCTTTCACCTCTTCGTACGGCACCAGTTGCGTGGCGCCGCAAAACTCGCAGCCCTGCGATTGCCGCGTGGCGTTGAACACCGAGATGGCATGGCAACTCTGGCATTTCACTTCCTGCTTTTTTTCGCCCCAACCGCGCTTGCTGTCGGGGATACTGCGCAGCGCGCTCGCCAGATCATGCTCGATAATTTTGCCGTTGCCCGCCTCATCCAGCGTGCCGGGCACCACTGTCCCGCAAAAACCGCACGCCAACACCTGCTTGCCGGCGTTCCACACCGCCTCGCCGCCGCAGGCGGGGCAAGTGTGTTTGACGCGCGCCTTGATTTCAGGCGTGGCCGCAGGCTTGGCTTCCGCGGGCGCTGCTGTTGCCGTGCCCCAGGTTTCCGCCATGCTTAACTCTTCAGAAATTCATCGACTGCCGCGCGCGTGATGCGATACGTGCTGCCGATTTTTTTGCCTTTGAGGTCGCCCGCTTCCAGCGTCGCCAGCACATCCGCTTCGGATACGCCAAGCAGCTTGGCCACCTCGGGAATGCCCATCAGATCGGGCATCGCAGCGCCCGCCGGCGCAGGGCCTGCGGGCGCCACGCCTACCCCTGCCGCCACCGCCGGCGTGCCTTGCGCGCCGAGCATCCCGCCCGGCTGATTCATCATCTGCTGCGCCATCGCAAACCCCATCGCCATTTCAGCCGCCTCCCCACCCATGCCGCCGCCCTGCCCTTTGGCCATGCCCTCGGCCATCTGGAATTTCACATAGTCGTTCAGATTGCCGATCGCGCCCATGCTCGAACGTTTGTCGATGGCCGCTTCCACTTCGGGCGGCACGGAAACGTTTTCCACCAGAAAACTGGTGATCTCCAAGCCGTACTTGGGCCCGATAGCCGGATTGATGAGCGTGAGCAGTGCCTCACCCAGTTCGGTATAACGCGTGGCCATGTCGAGCGCGGGCACGCCGGAGCTGGCCATCGCGTCAGAGAACACGCTGACCATGCGGCTGCGCATGGTGTCGGCGAATTCATCGAGATGAAAATGAAAATCGCTGCCGGCGACTTCTTTGAGGAAAATTTTCGGATCGACGATCTTGAAATCATAGGTGCCGAACGCGCGCAGCCGCACGATGCCGAAATCCTTATCGCGCAGCATCACCGGATTGGCGGTGCCCCACTTGTTACCGGTGAAGAGCCGCGTGGTGACGTAATACACATCGGCCTTGAACGGCGACTCAAAACCGTATTTCCAGCTTTTGAGCTTGGTCAACACCGGAATGTTTTCGGTGGTGAGCGAGTGCTTGCCGGGCTTGAAGGTGTCGCCGAACTCGCCGACGTAAACAAACTGCGCCACCTGCGACTCGCGCACGATCAACTGCGCGCCATTCTTGATCGCCTTGTCGTCGTCGGGCCATCGATACGACAACGTATCGCGTGAATCATCCGTCCACTCGATCACATCGATCAGTTCACCCTTAATTAAATCCATCAACGACATGGTGTTCTCCTTAGGTAAAAAGTTGTGGAAAGTTTAACCCGATTCGTGAGGCGTGAGGGGTGAGGCGTAACCGATTGTCGGGATACTATACTGCATACTGAACGCCACTTGGGCTGCTGATAGCGTGTCATACGCTGCCGTCGTTACCCCTCACACGCCCCACGCCCCACGCCCCACGCCCCACGCCCCACGCCTCAGTGATCAA